>JALSHL010000299.1 GCA_026982255.1 Paracoccaceae bacterium
AATATATCGTGGCTCTCCAAGAGTTTGACAGCGTGAGGGTTCGCAATGCATAGCATATTTTCTTCGCAACTTCAGTATACTATAGAGGTGCTGTCGCCCCCCACACGGGGGCGTGGATTGAAACGGATTGGCTCTTGGTATCACTCCCGTCGATCCCGGTCGCCTCCACTGGATAGCCCCTCGGAAATTGAGCCGTCAAGCGGGTTGCCAAAGCGGTTATTCCGTGCATTTCGACATTGAAATCCGAAAATATTCGCTCCCAGCCCCGCCCGCACAGCGCGAGGAAGTTCGAACCAGGAAAAATACGTATTCGAAATTTGCGTTGTTTTACAATCATTTGCAAAACTAAACCAAAACCCCTTTAGTCAACAGCTTTGGAGAATATCGGGAGTCAGAGAACCATTCCCGTCCAAACAGCCAGAAAGGCACTCAACAGCCCGCCAGCTATAACCTTTGAAAACAACAAGAAAATTCTGGATCAGCCGCAGGCGGAGAACCGGTTCTCGGGGGATAGTGGCGGAGGAGGTGGGATTCGAACCCACGGTAGACTTTCACCTACGTCGGTTTTCAAGACCGGTGCATTCAACCACTCTGCCACTCCTCCGACGGACGCCTTTTAGCGCCCCGCGCCGGACCCGTCCACTCCGATTTCACCATGCCGGACTTTCCATTCGGAGGGGAATTGTCTAACATGGCCGTAATGACCGCCAAAGGCGGCGAAAACGCAGGTGAGCAGGCCTGGATAGCCGGTTTCGGCACAGGCGCAGGGGTGCAACATGACATATTTCGCGCAGGGCAAAGCCCGCAAATTCTCCCGATATCTTCCGCTGGCAGGTATCCTTCTGCTTGGCGCGTGCGAGAACGGCATAAACTTGCCGACGTCCGCTCCACCGCCCGCCGAAGGCACTACCGTCGAGACAATCGAAACCGACGTGGCCGCGCCGGAGGCGTTTTCCATCACCGACAAGGCACTCTGGGACGGGCGGCCGACCTTTGGCGGGGTCTGGATCGCCTACCCCGACATCGAGCAACCGGAGCGCGTGCGCATTACCAATCCGGACAACGGGAAAACGGTGATCGGGGCGCTCTATAAGCGGGAGCGGGAGTTTCCCGGCCCGAAAATCGAGTTGTCCGCCGATGCCGCTGCCGCGCTGGGTGTGCTGGCCGGCACCCCGACCGAGCTGACTATCGTCGCCCTGCGGCGCAAAACGGTCGAGATAGAAGTCGAGGCCCCGGCCGATCCGTTGGCGCCACCTGACGATATCGAACCACCCCTCCACCGCCCCGCCAGTCTGGCGGCACCGGCGCCTGCACCCGCGCCGCAACCTGAACCGGTTCCCGAACCGGCGCCTGCACCGGTCACCCCGCCCGCCACGACAACTCCGGCAGTGTCAGCAACGCCACTGCCCGCTACGCAGGGCGCCCCGGATACGCAAGGGTTCGAGGCCTATATCCAGGTTTCGACAACGCAGACCAAAGCCAAGGCCGAAGATATAAAACGCGCGCTGGAACGCGCCGGTCTCGACGTGGAAATCCGCGAGCGGAAAGCAGGGAACAAAACCCTCTATCGTGTGATCGTCGGTCCGGCCACCTCGCCCGATGCTCTCAAAATTATGATGGGAACCGTGCGCGCGCTGGGCTACAAAGACGCGTTCAAACTGGGATAGGAGATTCGGATGTTCCTGCGGATAGTCTCGCTGGTATTGCTGGTTACCGGACTTGCGCTGCAACCGGCGCGCGCGCTGGAAACAACGGCGAATATGGCGATGGTGGTCGATTATGACACCGGCACCGTGCTCTATGCCAAAAATGCCGAACGTCCGATGCCGCCCGCTTCCATGTCGAAACTGATGACCCTGAACATGCTGTTCGAGGCACTGGAGTCCGGCACGGTTTCACTGGACGACACTTTTCTGGTCTCGGCAAAAGCCTCGCAAAAAGGCGGTTCCAAGATGTTCGTGCGCGAGGGCTCCCGCGTGCGGATCGAGGATCTTATCCGCGGCGTTATCGTGCAGTCCGGCAATGATGCCTGCATCGTTATCGCCGAAGGGCTGGCCGGCACCGAAGAGGAATTCGCCCGCCAGATGAACATCCGCGCCAAGGAACTGGGTATGCTGAATTCCAATTTTGCGAACTCCACCGGCTGGCCCGGCGAGGGGCAGATGATGTCGGCCCGCGACCTGGTTTTCATCGCACGACGCATCATCAAGGAATTTCCCGAATACTATAAATATTTCGCCGAGACGACCTTCACCTGGGACGGTATCGTGCAAAACAACCGCAACCCGCTGCTCTATCTCGACATTGGTGCGGACGGCCTGAAAACAGGCCACACGAACGAAGCCGGATTCGGTCTGGTCGGCTCCGCCGTGCAGGACGGCCGCCGCGTGATATTCATGCTGGGTGGCATGGACACGGCAGCGCAGCGCTCCTCGGAATCCGAACGCATCACCCGCTGGGCTTTCCGTGAGTTTTCCATGCAAACCCTGTTCGATGCCAACCAGCCGATCGACAGCGTGCGCGTCTGGCTCGGCGCCGACGACAAGGTGGAAATGGTCCTCCCCGAGGAGGTCACCTTGCTACTGGCGAAATCGGATCGCGACAAAATCACCGCCAGCTATACCTTTATGGATACGGTCGAGGCACCGGTGCAGGCGGGGCAAAAACTCGGCGAGCTGACCATCGTCATTCCCGAGCGCGAGACCCTGACCTTCCCGCTCGTCGCCGCCACCTCTGTCGAGGCCGGCGGATTTACCGAGCGCCTGAAGGCCGCCGCCGATATTTTGCTCAACCGGATCCGCGCCAAAACGGCCAGCCTCTAGCATGGCACGCGGGCTTTTCCTGACCTTCGAGGGCATCGACGGTTCCGGCAAATCCACCCAGTCCCGCCTGTTGGCCGACACCCTGCGCGATGCGGGGCACGAGGTCGTCCTGACCCGCGAGCCGGGCGGCTCCCCGGGGGCCGAGGAAATCCGGCGGCTGCTGGTGGAGGGCGACACCAACCGCTGGTCCCCCGAAACCGAGATCCTGCTGTTCAACGCCGCGCGGCGTGACCATCTGGAACGCACCATCCGGCCGGCGCTGGAGCGCGGCGCCATCGTCATTTCCGACCGCTTCGCCGATTCCACCCGTGTCTATCAGGGCGCCGTGCGCGCCGACCTGCGCCCGACGGTCGATGCCCTGCACGCCCTGATTATCGGTATCGAGCCCGACCGTACCTTCATTATCGACATGGACCCCGAAGCCGCCCTGAAACGCGGCCTCGCCCGCAACTCCGGCGAGGACCGGTTCGAGGATTTCGGCCTCGACTTCCAGCACCGCCTGCGCGCCGGTTTCCGCGCCCTCGCCGCCGAATACCCCGACCGCTGCACCCTGATCGACGGCAACCGCCCGCCGGAGGAAATTGCCGCCGAAATCGCGCCCCTCGCGCTACAGGCACCGGCATGAGCGACGACACCACCCCCGAGGCAGACCGGCTCGACGGTGTGCCCCATCCGCGCCACACGCCGCGCCTGTTCGGGCAGGAACCGGCCGAGGCCGCCTTCCTCGATGCCTACACGCAAAACCGCCTGCACCACGCATGGCTGATCACCGGCCCCGAGGGCATCGGCAAGGCAACGCTGGCATGGCACATCGCGCGGTTTCTGATGGCGCAGGACAGCCATCAGGACGCCCTGTTCGCGACGCCCCCCGACAGCCTGCACATCCCGCCGGAGCATCCGGTTTTCCTGCGCGCCGCCGCCCTTGGCGAGCCGGGCATCTTCCTGTGTCGCCGCAGCTGGGACGAGAAAAAGAAGAAACTGAAAACCGTCATCACCGTGGACGAGGTCCGCAAGCTCAAGGCGTTTTTCGAGCTGACCGCCGCCGATGGCGGCTGGCGTATTGCCATTGTCGATGCGGCGGACGAGATGAACCCGCAGGCCGAAAACGCCCTGCTGAAAATCCTCGAGGAGCCCCCCGCCAAAACCCTGCTGCTGCTGGTTGCGCATCAACCTGCCAAACTGCTGCCAACCATCCGGTCGCGCTGTCGCGAATTGCGCTGCCGCACCCTGCCGCCCGAAACCCTGCAACAGGTAATGGCGCAGGCGGGGCTGGACACCGACACCGACTTCGCCGCCCTGACGGAACTATCGGGCGGCTCGGCCTCCGGTGCTGTCGACCTGCTCGCCAACGACGGGCTGGCGCTCTATCACGAGGTCGTCGCCCTGCTCGCCACCTGTCCGCGCATGAACCGCCAGCGGATCAATGCCCTTGGCGACAAATGCACCGGCGCGGCCGGACAGGCCCGCTACGCCATGACCGTGCGCCTGACCCTGCTGGCCCTGTCCCGCCTTGCGCTGGCCGGCGCGCGCGGCATTGCCAACCCCGTTCAGGGCGAGGCCGAAATTGCCGCCCGCCTCTCGGCCAATCCGCATCAGGCGCGTATCTGGGCCGATCTGGTGCAGGACCTGAACGCAAGAATTTCCCATGCCCGCACCGTCAACCTTGACCCCGCGCTGGTGATCCTCGATACCTTCCTCAAGATTGATTCAGCCGCAGGACAGGCCACGCTCCTGTCGGCATAAGGGCAGACCCATGAGCATACCGCAAATCGTAGACAGCCATTGCCACCTCGACTTCCCCGATTTCGAGGAGGACCTCCCCGATGTCATCGCCCGCGCGCAGGCCGCTGGCGTCACCCGCATGATCTCCATCGCCACCAAGCTCGAAAACGTGCCGACCGTGCGCGGCATTGCCGAAACCTACACGCCGGTTTTCTTCGCCGCCGCCACCCACCCGATGAGCGCCGACAAGGTGCCCATGGCCAGCGTCGAACAACTGGTGGAAATCGCGCGGCATCCGAAAATGGTCGGCATCGGCGAAACCGGACTGGACTACCACTACACGGCCGACTCCGCCGATGTGCAAAAGGAGAGCCTGCGCATCCATATCGAGGCCGCGCGGCAAACCGGCCTGCCCCTGATCATCCATTCCCGCGCCGCCGATGCGGACATGACCGAAATCCTGACCGCCGAACACAAGGCCGGCGCTTTCGATTGTGTCATGCACTGTTTTTCCTCCGGCCCGCAACTGGCCGCGGATATGCTGGCCCTCGGGTTTTACCTGTCCATGTCCGGCATCGCCACCTTCAAGAAATCCGTGGAACTGCGCGAGATTTTCGCCGCCGCCCCCGTGGACCGGATTCTGGTGGAAACCGACGCGCCCTATCTGGCGCCGCAAAAACACCGTGGCAAACGCAACGAACCCGCCTATACCGCCCTCACCGCACAAACAGGGGCCGAGGTTTTCGGCATGGACTACGCCGATTTCGCCGCGCAGACTACCGCCAACTTCGACCGCCTGTTCGCCAAGGCCGCCGCATGGAAAGCCGCCTGATGGCGGTCCTGCGCTATACCATCCTCGGCTGCGGCTCCTCGGGCGGCGTGCCACGCCTTGGCGGCGAGTGGGGCGCCTGCGATCCGGCCAACCCGAAAAACACCCGTCGGCGCTGCTCCATGCTAGTGGAAAAAATCGACGGAGACAAATTCACCCGCGTGCTGATCGACACCTCGCCGGACATGCGCCAGCAATTGCTGGACGCAGGAGTCGGGCATCTGGACGGGGTGATCTATACCCATGAACACGCCGACCACACCCACGGCCTCGACGATCTGCGCATGGTGGTGTTCAACCGCGGCTCGCGCCTGCCGGTCTGGGCCAATCCCGAATGCACCGACAGCCTGCTGGCCCGTTTCGGCTATGCCTTCATCCAACCGCCCGGCAGCGCCTACCCGCCCATTCTGGAACTGCAAGCACTGGAGGGACCGGTAGAGATCACCGGCGCCGCCGGCCCGATCCGTTTCGAGCCTTTCGCCACCAGACACGGCCGCATCGACGCGCTGGGGTTCCGTATCGGCGATCTGGCCTATCTGCCCGATGCCGCCGAAATATATGACGACTCGTGGAAGGCGCTGAAAAACCTGAAAGTCTGGGTCGTGGACGCGCTGCGCTACAAACCGCACCCGACCCACGCCCATCTGGAACGCACACTGGAATGGATCGCCCGCGCCAGACCGGAACGCGCGGTGCTGACCAACATGCACATCGACCTCGACCATGACACGCTCGACGCCGAGACCCCCGACCACGTCACCCCCGCATTCGACGGCATGGTGATCGAGCTACCGGCATGATCTACCAACTGGTCCAGGTTGTCCTGCCCGTGTTTATCATCATCGGCGCGGGCTATCTGGCCGTGCGCCTGAAGCTGTTCCGCGACAGCGCCGTAGACGGGCTGATGGTGTTCACACAGGGCATCGCGATCCCGAGCCTGCTGTTCCTCAACATCATGCGCCTCGACCTTGCCGCCGTGTTCGACTGGCGCCTGCTGGTGTCCTTCTACACCGGCGTGTTTGCCAGCTTCGCCATCGGCATCATCGGCGCGCGCACCCTGTTCCGCCGCCGCCCGGGCGACAGCGTCGCCATCGGCTTCGCCGCCATGTTCTCCAACACCGTCCTGCTCGGCCTGCCGATCATGGAGCGCGCCTACGGCCCCGATGCGCTGGCCGGCAACTACGCCATCATCTCCATACACGCGCCGCTGCTCTATCTGGTCGGCATCACGGTGATGGAGGCCGCCCGCGCCGACGGGCGCGGCGTTGCCGGCACCACCCGCGCGGTGCTGAAAGCCATGTTCCGCAATACGCTTGTCATCGGCCTCGGCCTCGGGTTTCTCGTCAACCTCGGCCATATACCCGTCCCCGCCACGGTGGTTTCCGCGGTCGAGATGCTGGCCCGCGCCGCCCTGCCTGCCGCTCTGTTCGGCCTCGGCGGCATCCTGACCCGCTATTCGCTCGGCGCCAGCATCGGCGAGGCGGGCATGGTCTCCACCCTGAAACTGCTGGTGCATCCGGCAATTGTCTATGTCATGGCCACCATGGTGTTCGACCTGCCGATCGAGTTCACCCGCTCCGCCGTGGTTGCCGCCTCGATGGCACCGGGGGTCAATGTCTATATCTTCGCCAACATCTACAACCGCGCCAAAGGGGCCGCCGCCAGTGCCGTGCTTCTCGGCACCGCCACCTCGGTTTTCAGCGCCTCCATGTGGTTGTGGATACTCGGCTAATGCGGCGTCACACCGCGCAAGCGTTCGGAACGTCGCCGCAACAGCTCCAGCACCGTTAGCAGACAGATCGAGATAAACACCAGAATCGTCGCCACCGCCAGAATGGTCGGGCTGATCTGCTCGCGAATACCGGACCACATCTGCCGCGGAATGGTCTTGTCTTCCGGTCCGGCAAGAAACAGCACCGCGACCACCTCGTCAAACGAGGTGATAAAGGCGAACAACGCGCCGGAGATCACACCGGGCAGGATCAGCGGCATCTGGATCTTGAAAAAGGTGCGCACCGGCCCCGCCCCCATATTCGCCGCCGCCCGTGTCAGACTCTTGTCGAACCCGACCAGCGTCGAGGTCACGGTGATAATCACAAACGGTGTGCCCAGCGCCGCATGCGCCAGAATGATGCCCAGCTTGGAACCGGCCAACGCCTGCTTGCCCTCCATGAACGGATTGAAATCGTTGGAGTAGAAATAGAACATCCCCGCCGCCGTCACCACCAGCGGCACGATCATCGGCGAGATCAGCAACGACATGATCACCCCTTTGAACGGCATTTCCGACCGGCTCAGCCCGATAGCGGCCAGCGTGCCGAAGCTCGTGGCCAGCAGCGTGGCGAAGAAGCCGATAAAGAAACTGTTCTTGGTCGCGCGGATCCACTGCGCATTGTTCCACATATCCGACCACCACTCGGCCCCCGTCGCATCGGGATTGGCCATGCCGTTGATAAAAATATCCTGATACCAGCGCAGGCTGAAAGCCTCGGGATCAAGGCTCAGCATGCCGGAGGTAAAGGTGAAATACGGCTCGGCGTTGAAGCTCAGCGGCAGGATGATCAGGATCGGCGTGATCAGGAACAGGAACACCAGCGCAGTCAGAAACCGGAAGGTATAATACCATGTGCGCTGCAAGGGCGTCGTATAGGGAGGGAGCTTTGCCATGTCGTCAACCCATCTTCATATTGTCGATGCCCACGACCTTGTCGTAGATCCAGTAGATTACCAGCACGATCATCAACAGAATTCCACCCAGCGCCGCCGCCAGCGACCAGTTGAGCGATTTCTGCATGTGATAGGCGATGAAATTGGAAATCATCTGCCCGTCCTGTCCACCAACCAGCGCCGGTGTGATGTAGTAACCGATCGCCAGAATGAACACGAGCAACCCGCCCGCGCCGATCCCCGGGATGGTATTGGGGAAATAGACCCGCCAGAAGGCTGTCCAGTCATTGGCTCCCAGCGATTTCGCCGCCCGCACATAGGCCGGCGGAATCCCCTTCATCACCGAATAGAGCGGCAGGATCATGAACGGCAGCAGGATATGCGTCATCGCGATAATCGTGCCGGTCATGTTATAGATCAGGCTGAACCGGTTGGCGTCATCGGTGATCCCCAGCCAGACAAAGATATTGTTCAGCACCCCCTGGCTCTGCAACATGGCAATCCACGCGGTCGTGCGCACCAG
>JALSHL010000300.1 GCA_026982255.1 Paracoccaceae bacterium
AGGTCTTATGACATGAAATGATTCGCAGGCCAAGTGGCAGATTTGCCTAAAAGTTTCGATTTGCAGAATTCTGCCTATAGAAAAAGCGGTTGAAGTGTCGCCTGTGGGACATGCTTTGTTCTTTTTCCTCTGTCGCAGATATCCCACAATGGGCAAATTAATGCCGATTTTCGACATTTTCCGCTCGAATGCGCAGGGCGGGCCGTGTAGTCAACCTTGTAAGGACGGGTTTTAGTGGCATAGAGGGCACAATGTATCTTTTTAACAACAGGTTTTTCAAGTTTTCCGTTACGACGCCGATATTGTTGCTTGCCTCCGGTCTGGGCGCGCCGCTTGTCGCGCAATCGACGGAAACCGTCGCTCTGAAAACGACTGTCGTTGCGTCGACTCTGAGTCGGGAGCAACAGATAGGGCAGGAAATTGCCACCCTGCTGTCCGCCGGTGGTGAGGCAACGCAGGAGCTTGCCGACTTCTATGCCGCTCGTGACAACCAGCCGATTTGGGCCGTTGACGATCGTGCGATCCTCGATCTTCTGACCGCGATCGAGCAGGCTCCGGCACATGGTTTGCCGTTGGTCCGCTACAATACCGCCGCGATCGAGGTTGCATGGAACGGATCGGACGCTCCGGCGGATATTGCCGCACTCGAAGTTGCTGCGGCGCAGGCCTATGTGCAGTTTGCCAAAGACCTGACTGCAGGTATGCTCAACCCGAAATCCATTAATCGCGAAATGAACTCCGAATGGCGCGTACCGGAGACCGTAACCGTTCTGGCCAACGTCGCTGCTGCGAGCGACAAACGGGCGTTCTATAAAACCTTGCAGCCGTCTTCGCCGGAATACGGGATGATGCTGGCCGAAAAACGCCGTCTGGAAAAACAGGTAGCTGCGGAGAACGAGGCGATCCACGTTCCCTCCGGGCGCACCCTCCGTCCCGGGCACAGCAACGAACGGGTTGTGGCCCTGCGTGCGCGCCTGAATTTTCTTGGCTACGAACTGGACGACCTGACGTCGCCTGAATACGACGAGGGAATTATCGAAGTCGTCAAGGCTTTTCAGGCTGACGCCGGCCTGAATACCGATGGTCTGGTCGGCCCGAAAACCCTGGCAGCGATCAATGCCGGACCGGAGCAGCATCTGAAACAGGTAGTGGTCAATCTGGAACGCCTGCGCTGGATGAATTTCGACCTCGGCAAGCGCCACATCTATGTGAATATTCCTGACTACACGGCTTCTGTCGTGGATGATGGCAAGCCGACGCTGAGCTTTCGTGTGGTGGTAGGAACCCGCAGCAACCAGACTGCGGAATTTTCCGACGTGATG
Source organism: Paracoccaceae bacterium (assembly GCA_026982255.1). Classification (GTDB taxonomy): domain Bacteria; phylum Pseudomonadota; class Alphaproteobacteria; order Rhodobacterales; family Rhodobacteraceae; genus NORP23. The sequence continues at coordinate 1,323 of JALSHL010000300.1, forward strand.
ACCCACATGGTCATCAACCCGTCGTGGAACGTGCCGATGAGCATTGCTTCCAAGGAGTATTTGCCGCAATTGCTGGCCGACCCGACGACGCTGGCCCGCCAGAATATCCAGATGCGGGTGCGCGGCAGCGGTCAGGTGGTGGATTCCACCGCCGTTGACTACACGCAATATTCCACGGGTAATTTTCCCTTTGTGCTGCGCCAGCTTCCGGGGTCGAACAACGCGCTGGGCCGGGTGAAATTCATGTTCCCGAACAAGTTCAATATCTATCTGCATGACACTCCGTCGCGCCGCCTGTTCAATCGTGATGCCCGCGCCTTCAGCCACGGTTGCGTGCGTGTGCAGAAACCGCTGGAACTGGCCTATACCCTGCTGGCCCCGCAAGAGGCCGATCCGCAGGCAACCTTTGACTCCATCCTCGCCACACGCCGTGAAACACAGGTGGATCTGGTCGAGCCGGTCCCCGTGCATCTGGTCTATCGCACCGCGTTTTTCGACGAAAACGGCGAGATCAACTATCGCGCGGATGTCTATCGCCGCGACAAGATGGTTTTTGACGCGCTGGTAAAAGCCGGGGTGACAATCCCCGGTCTGGACGGCTAAAAGGCTTGCGAGGGGTGTTGCCCTGTCTGCAAGGAGTCGCACATGAAAATTTCCGTTCGGGAACTGGCCGGAGCGCTGGGCGCCGAGGTTGTCGGAAATCCCGACCTGCAAATTTCCGGCCCGGCCGAGCCGGCCACGGCAACCGCGGACCAGATCGCGCTGGCCATGCAGCCCGCCTATACCGAGGCATTGGGCAAGGGTAAGGCCCGCGTTGCTATTCTGTGGAACGGTGCCGACTGGCGGGCTCTCGGACTGGAGGCGGCGATTTTCGTGCCCCGTCCCCGCTATGCACTGGCCGGTGTGAATGGTATCTTCGGCCGCGCCCCCGAAGTTGATGCAGGCATTCACGAGACTGCCCTCGTCGCGGATGACGCCGAGATCGGCGAAGGCGCCGCTATCGGCCCGTTTGTGGTGATCGGGCGTGGCGTGAAAATCGGACCGAATGCCCGTATTCTGTCGCACAGCTCCATTGCCGAAGAGGCTGTGATCGGGGCCAATGCCCTGCTTTACAACGGTGTCCGCATCGGTGCGCGGGTTGTGATCGGCGACGACTTCATTTGCCACAGCAATGCCGCCATCGGTAACGACGGGTTTTCCTTCGTCTCGCCCGAACCGGGCGTGGTCGAGGAGGCCCGCGCCGAAATGCAGGTACGCACGGAGCATCGGGATACCGAATATGTGCGCATCAACTCGCTCGGCACGGTGATTATCGGCGATCGTGTGGAAATCGGCGCCGGTGCCACACTGGATCGCGGCACCATCGCGGATACGGTGATCGGCGAGGGCAGCAAGCTCGACAACATGGTCCATATCGGTCACAACGTGCGTGTCGGGCGCAATTGTCTGCTTTGCGGGCAGGTGGGTATTGCGGGCAGCTCCACCATCGGTGACGGCTCGGTTCTGGCCGGACAGGTCGGTGTGGCCGATCACGTCAGCGTCGGCGAAAACGTGGTGGCGGCGGGTCAGACCGGCATTACCTCCAACGTGCCGCCCAACCGCATGATCATGGGTAATCCGGCGGTGAAAATGGATACACAGGTCGATATGTACAAGGCGTTGCGCCGCCTGCCGCGTCTGGCAAAAAAGGTCGCCGAACTCGAAGCACGGCTTTCAAAAACCGACACGAATGACTAAATGTATCACGCCGAAACGCCGGAGGGGTTTTCACGGATGCAGAATGTGCAGGAACAGGTGGTCGCGATACTGGCCGAGCAGGCGGTGATGGAGCCGTCGGAGGTCTCGCCGGAGGCAACGCTGGAGGAACTGGGCATCGACTCGCTGGGTCTTGTCGAGGCGATTTTTGCTATCGAGGAGGCCTTCGACATACAGGTTCCTTTCAATGCCAATGCCCCCGAAGAATCCGGTTTCGATATCTCCAGCGTCAAATCCATCGTCCGCGCGGTCGAGGGTTTGATCGAAACCGCGCAGACCTGACGCCGGATGCGCCGCGTTGTCATAACCGGACAGGGGGCCGTGAGCGCGCTGGGCATGGATGCCAGTGCCACCATGGAGGGCCTGCGCGAGGGGCGATTGGGTATTTCATCGCTCGATATCCCCGATGTGGAACGCCTGAGCATCCGGATAGGCGGGCAGATCCACGACTATACCCCCGAAGAGCATTTTACCCGGCAGGAACTGGTCCTGTTTGATCGTGCGACCCAGTTCGCCATGCTTGCGGCGCGCGAGGCCATGGCGCAAAGCGGTCTCGCGGTTTCTTCAGAAAATGCCTCCCGTATCGGCGTGGTTCTGGGCACTGCCGCCGGTGGACTGCACACGCTCGACGACAGCTACCGCGCGGTTTACGAAGCGGGCAGGAACCGCGTGCACCCCTTCGTCGTGCCCCGCCTGATGAACAACGCTGCTGCCAGTCACATCTCGATGACTTACGGTATTGAAGGGCCTGGTTTCACTGTTGCCACTGCCTGTGCTTCCTCCAACCACGCCATGGGGCAGGCGTTCCATATGATCCGTTCGGGCATGTGCGACGCAATACTGACCGGCGGCTCCGAGAGCATGCTGGTCTTTGGTGGTATCAAGGCATGGGAAGGTCTGCGCGTCATGTCGCAGGACGCCTGCCGCCCGTTTTCGAAAACCCGCAACGGTATGGTGCAGGGCGAGGGAGCGGCAATTTTCGTGTTCGAGGAATACGAGAGCGCCCGCGCCCGCGGGGCCGACATTCTGGCCGAGGTGCTCGGCTTTGCCATGACCTCGGACGCTGGCGACATCGTTATGCCAAACCGTGACGGTGCGGCGCGTGCCATGCGCGGGGCCCTGAAGGATGCGGGGATCGACGCCGACAGCGTGGGTTATATAAATGCCCACGGAACCGGCACAACAGCCAACGATAAAACCGAGGTGGCCGCGATCCGCGAGGTGTTCGGCCCGCATGCCGACAGCCTGCTGGTCTCCTCGACCAAATCCATGCACGGCCACCTGATCGGCGGCACCGGTGCGGTAGAACTGCTGGCCTGCATTATGGCTCTGCGCGACGGCATCATCGCCCCGACCATCGGTTACGAGGAGCCGGACCCCGAATGCAATCTGGACGTCGTTCCGAATGTTGCGCGCGAGGCATCGGTGGACGTGGCGCTCAGCAATGCTTTTGCCTTTGGCGGCATGAACGCGGTGCTGGCGTTACGGGCTATTTGATGGCAATCATCTGGATAACCGATCCGGTGCCGGTATGGCCGGAGCCTTCAACGATTTCGCGATCCACTTCGGCCAGATGCCGGATGTCGAGTGCGGCAAAGTCCTGCGCCAGCGCCTCTCCGGTGTGCATTAGTTCGGCCACAGGTGGCCCGCCCGTGCCGTTCTCCAGCTGGGCAGGGCGGTAACCCTCCAGCAGGAATACACCGCCGGGTTTCAGCCCGGCAATGGCGCGGGCATGCACTGCGGCACGTAGTGGCGGGAGCAGATGGCAAAAGATGGAGACGATCCCGTCCCATTTTTCTACGCCGGGGTCGTAGCCATCCAGATCGGCATGGATAAAATCCACCGAAACCCCGCGCTCCGCTGCCAGTTTCCGCCCTTTGGCGATGCCGACGCCGGACTGGTCCACGGCCGTCACGTTATAGCCCTGTTCGGCCAGAAAAACCGAATTTCGCCCTTCGCCGTCGGCAAGGCACAAGACCTTACCTTCGGGTATGGAGCGTAAATTCTCGCGCAGGAACCCGTTCGGGTCGGTGCCGTAAAGGTATCCGTCCCGCGCGTATTTCTCGTCCCACATGTTCACTGTTCGGGGTTTTCAAGCGACTCGAATGCTGCGGTAAATCCGTCAAGCGAGGCACCGACCACCACAGGTTGCTGGGCGTTTGCGATAGAGAACACGGCAACCTTGACCTGTTTGCCTTTTTTCATTTCGTTCAGCATCAGGTCGGTCAGACCAAAACGCGAGAAGCAACCAGGGCGGGTGCACCAGGAAAACGGGTATTGCACCGCATCGCCATCGTCGACCTGCATGGTCAATCCGCGGGTAAGCAGCGTGCCCAGCGGGGCAACAACGGTGACGCCGGCCACGGCTTCGCTGCCGAGTGGCAGCTTCACGAGGCTCAGTTCTGCAACCGGAGTGCCGTCGCCATTGAGCATCAACTGATACATGAAACAGGTTTTGCCGCCGTCGGTGCAACGGATTTCCCAGTCGCCGAATGTTTCCTTGATGACTTCGCGCGGTGCGGTCTGTTCTGTCGCGCCTCCGACCGGATACTGGTCAACCGGATTGGCCGCTTCCTGCGCCAGCGCAGGAAAGGCGGTAAAAACAATGACGGTGGCAAGTTTGAGAAGACGCATCAACGGGACATTCCTTTTATTGGCGTAATTCGTTGTAATACTGGTGTCAGGAACCGGCAGCCAAGTCAACCGGAGCGCCGCACATGTCGGCAAGAAGCTGCGACACATAATTCCTCAACCGCACTGGTATTCGGGGCAAAATCCGCTAGATTTGCCCCGACTTGTTTCAGGAGATTACCACATGGAAAATGATCGTATATTCATTGGCGGCGGCGGGCCGGATTACAGCGAGTCGCAGAATATGCTGCTCAAATACGCCAACCGCCACGGGCTGATTGCGGGGGCCACCGGCACCGGCAAAACCGTCACCCTGCAAATTCTGGCCGAGAGTTTTTCCAAACAGGGTGTGCCGGTGTTTCTATCGGACGTAAAAGGCGATCTTGCGGGGCTGGCCATGGCCGGTTCTCCCGAACACAAACTGCACGACAAATTGATCGCGCGCGCCGAAACTATCGGCTTTGACGATTACGACTACGAGGCCTTTCCCGTTGTTTTCTGGGACATGTTCGGTGAAAAAGGCCACCCCGTGCGCACCACCATTACCGAGATGGGGCCGCTGCTGCTGTCGCGTCTGATGGAACTGACCGAGGCACAGGAGGGTGTCCTCAACATCGCTTTCCGCATGGCCGACGAGATGGGGATGCTGCTGCTCGACCTCAAGGACCTGCAATCGTTGCTGGTCTGGCTGGGCGAGAACGAGGACGAGCTGACCCTGCGCTACGGCAACCTGTCGAAAGCCTCGATCGGCGCAATCCAGCGCCGCCTGATCGTGCTGGAAAACCAGGGCGCGCTGCAATTTTTCGGCGAACCGGCGCTCGATCTGGACGACATGATCGCCACCACTCCGGGGGGGCAGGGGCGTATCAACGTGCTGGCCGCCGACAAACTGATGCAATCGCCGCGCCTCTATGCGACTTTCCTGCTCTGGATGCTCTCGGAACTGTTCGAGAACCTGCCCGAGGTCGGCGACCCCGACAAACCGAAATTCGTGTTCTTCTTTGACGAGGCACACCTGCTGTTCGATGATGCGCCCAAGGCGTTGCTCGACAAGGTCGAACAGGTGGCACGGTTGATCCGCTCCAAGGGCGTTGGTGTGTTCTTTATTACCCAGAACCCTGACGACGTGCCTTCCGACATCCTCGGGCAGCTCGGAAACCGTGTGCAGCACGCCCTGCGCGCCTATACCCCGCGCGACCAGAAGGCCCTGCGCGCCGCTGCCGAGACCTTTCGCCCCAACCCGCGTTTCGACACCGGGGAGGCCATCCGCGATGTCGGCGTGGGCGAGGCCGTGACCTCCATGCTGGAACGCAAGGGCGTGCCTTCGGTGGTCGAACGCACCCTGATCCGCCCGCCGTCCTCGCGTCTTGGTCCGATTACCGAAGCGGAGCGTGCAAGCGTGATTTCCGCCTCGCCGCTGTCGGGTCTGTATGAAACGTCCGTCGACCGCGAATCCGCCTTCGAAATCCTGAAAAAACGCGCCGAAAAGGCCGCGGATGCCGAGGCAAAGGCAGCCGAGGCAGAAGAGCGTGGTGAACGCGAATTCACCAGTGCCCGGCGCTACGGTGGCGGCACGGCCTATACCCGAAAACCGGCGAAACCCCGTAGCCGCTCCTCGCGTAGCGACAGCGCCGTGGATGCTTTCGCAAAATCCATGGCCCGCTCGATGGGCACACAACTGGGCCGCAAGATCGGCCGTGGGGCGCTCGGAACCCTGTTCAAAAGCATGTTCTAGGTCTACGCCCTAGATCTTGCGTATCCGCACCTTGGCCAGCCGGTTGCGCTCGCGTTCCAGCACCTCGAACCGGTAGCCGTAGAAGGAAAACTCCTGCCCCTCGGTCGGGATGGTCTGCGCTTCGTGGATGATCAGGCCGGCGACGGTGTTGGCTTCCTCGTCCGGCAAATCCCAGTCGCAACTCCGGTTGAGATCGCGGATCGTGGTGGCCCCGTCTACCACAACCGCCCCGTCCTCGGCGGCGGTAATTTCCTCGTCATGCACATCGTGTTCATCGGCAATTTCCCCGACGATTTCCTCCAGAATATCCTCCAGCGTGATCAGCCCCTGCAGCGAACCGTATTCGTCCACCACCAGTGCAAAATGCGACTTGCGGCGCAGGAATTCCCGCATCTGGTCATCGAGCGAGGTCGTCTCCGGCACGAAATACGGCTCCATTGCCACGTCGAGGATATTGAAGTTGTCCAGACTGCCCAGCCCGTCACCGCTGCCCCGCACCAGCCTGTCGACCGAGCGCAGCAGGTCCTTGGCATGCACCACACCGACGATATTTTCCGGCTCGTTTTTGAACAGCGGCAGACGGGTATAGGGCGATTGCAGGCATTGCGACAGGATTTCTTCGGGCGGCAGGTCCACGTCGATCATCTCGATTTTCGAACGATGCAGCATGATCTCGTCCACCTGCCGGTGCTTCAGGTCCAACGCCCCGAGCAGCCGGTCGCGGTCATCCTTTTGCATGCCGCCTTCGGAATGGTGCAGCGCGATGGTTTCGGCAATTTCCTGATGTGCCAGAACATTGGTGTTCGGATCGGTCTGCACCCCCAGCACCCGCAGGAACACCCGCACCAGCAGCCGCACGACAGAGACAACGGGCGACAGCACCCGCACCACCAGCGCAATCGGCGGCGATACCATGGTCGCGGCCTTTTCGGCATTGGTAATGGCATAGGTTTTCGGCATCACCTCGGCAAAGACCAGCACCAGCACGGTCATCACTAGCGTTGCCAGCGCCACGCCGGAGCCGCCGAACAGCAGCGTAAACAGGCTGGTTGCGAGCGAGGTC
>JALSHL010000301.1 GCA_026982255.1 Paracoccaceae bacterium
CCGCCGAATACCCGCCGTCAGCCGCCGATCCACGAGGAGCCGCAGCAGACCTATGAGGATATTCAGGAGGACGAGCAGGAACGCGTTGAAATTCCAGCGTTTTTGCGGCGCCAGGCGAATTAGGTCTTGTGTATTTTGATCGCGGAAAGGGCGCCTTGGCGGGCGCCTTTTTCATGTTTTGCGCGATTGTTTTAAAGATATTTCAATTCGTCACAATGCGTGAGTTGCCCCGGCCGGTGATACTGCGCTAATCGGTTGGCAAGAAACTATCGAGGCCACGCGTTGCAAACTACTCTTGCCAAAGAATTTTCCCTGATCGGAACCGGATTGCACTCCGGTCGTCCCGTGCGCCTGAAGGCCATGCCTGCACCTGCGGGGCACGGGGTGGTTTTTGTGCGCTCGGATATCATGGATCGGGATAATGTTGTCGTGGCGCGTTTCGATGCGGTCAACGATACGCAGCTTTGCACACGTATCGCCAATGAGGCGGGGGTCGAGGTCTCGACCGTCGAACATCTGATGGCGGCGCTGGCCGGATGCGGCGTGCACAACGTCCGCATCGAGGTGGACGGGCCGGAAGTGCCAATTATGGACGGGAGTTCCGTGCGTTTCGTGCACGAGATCCTGACTGCCGGTGTTATCGGGCTGGAGGCACCGGTGCGGGTGCTGCAGATTTTGCAGCCGGTGAAGGTGGTGGATGGTCTGGCGGTTGCCGAGCTTCTGCCCTCGGATTCCTTCGAAATAGATTTCCGTATTGAATTCGACGATCCTGCAATCGGGACACAGATGCGCCGGTTGGATATGGAGAACGGCAGCTTCGCCCGCGAATTGAGCGATTGCCGGACGTTCTGCCGGCAGGCGGATGTGGATTACATGCGCCGGATCGGGCTGGCCCGCGGCGGCAATCTGGAAAACGCTGTAGTGGTGGATGCGGGCAGGGTCCTTAACCCCGAAGGGTTCCGCCGTGCCGATGAATGTGTGCGCCACAAGATGCTGGATGCACTGGGCGATCTGGCGCTGGCCGGTGCGCCGGTATTGGGGCGGTATCGCGGTATCCGTGCGGGGCACCGGATGACCAACCTGCTGCTGCGCAAGCTGTTCGACACGCCGGAAGCCTTCGAGTTTATCGAGGCGGATGCGGAACTTGCGGCGCGCCTGCCCGGTGCGGGGCTGAGCATTTCGGATCTGGACATGGCGGTTTGAAGCCGCCCCCGCCTGTGTTGCCCCCGATTGCATGCGAAGAATCCTTTTGCCCGTGAATTTCCTGTGCTAATCAGCTAACAGGGAAGGGTTCTGCCTTGCCGGAGCGATGTGTAAAATTTCGAGGGATAGTATGTCTGGCGCATTCAAGGGTATTCGGGGGCTTTCGTTCGTTCTGGCGGTTTCTGTGGTTGCGGCCTGCGCTGGCAATACTGCACGACAGGTGACCGAAGGCACGCCGGCATCGAAAATTATGGCCATGGCGCAGGCAGAGGTCGATCGGGGTCGCTACAAAGACGCAGCGGAACTGTATAGCGAGATTGAACGTCTGCATCCCTATTCGGCCGAAGCGCGCGTGGCATTGCTGGAAGCGGCCAAGGCCTATCGCGAGAAACAGATGTATCCCGAAAGCCGCGCGGCGGCATTGCGTTACCTCGATTTCTATCCGACGACAGCGGATGCACCCTTTGCCATGTATCTGGTCGGGCTGTCTTATTATGACCAGATTATCGATGTGGAGCGTGACCAGCGCAACACGTTCCGCGCCCTGCAGGTGTTTCGCAAGCTGATCGAGACCTATCCGGGTTCCGAATACGCGGCGCTTGCCGAAGAAAAGTTCGGCATCGCGCTGAACCAGCTGGCCGGCAAGGAAATGAATATCGGGCGCTACTATCTGAAGCGCGGCGATTATGTGGCCGCTATCGAGCGGTTCAAGGTGGTGGTCAGCGATTATGGCGACACGCAACAGACTCCCGAGGCGATCTATCGTCTGGTGGAGGCCTATCTTTCGCTTGGTTTGACCGGCGAGGCGGCGGCGGCGGCGCGGATGCTGGCCGAACGTTTCCCCGATAGCGACTGGCGCGCCGATGCCGACCGGTTGATGGCACGGGGATAATCCCGTTCGGACCGTGGAGGGGTCAACGCATTGCTGCAGGCACTCTCGATTCGCGATATTTTACTGATCGAGGCGCTGGACATGGAGTTCAGTGCCGGTCTCAACGTGCTGACCGGCGAGACTGGGGCGGGTAAATCCATCCTGCTCGACGCACTCGGCTTTGTGCTGGGCTGGCGCGGCAAGGCGGATATTGTGCGCCAGGGGGCCGAGCGGGGCGAGGTAACGGCGGAGTTTTCCGTGCCCGCGGGCCATGCCATTCACGACATTCTGGAACAGGCGGGTTTGCCGGCGGGTGACAGCCTGATCCTGCGCCGTGTCAACAATCGCGACGGGCGCAAACGGGCGTTTGTCAACGATCGCGCCTGCTCCGGCGAGATTTTGCGCGCACTTTCGGCGCATCTGGTAGAAATTCACGGGCAGCACGACGACAAGGGTCTGCTGGACGCAAAGGCGCATCGTGCAATGCTGGATGAATATGCCGGTGTAGTCAGCGATTTGGAGGCAACGCGTGCGGCATGGCGCGATCTGGCGGCTGCCCGCAAGGCGCAGGAGGCGGCGCGGGCGGAGCTGGAGGAAGCGGCCAAGGATGCGGAATACCTGCGCCACGCGCTCGGGGAACTGGACGATCTGTCACCCGAAGCGGGCGAGGATGCCGTGCTGGACAAACAGCGGCGTCTGATGCAGGCGGCGGCGCGGATACGCGAGGATATCGGCAAGGCGGGGCAGGCGATCTCGCTCGACGGGGCCGAGGGGCTGATGAGCGACGCGATCCGCTGGCTGGAGGATGCGGCCCCGCAGGCGGACGGACGGCTGGAGGAACCGGTGGAGGCGCTGGGACGGGCCCTCTCGGAACTCGCCGAGGCGCAGGCGGGGGTGGAAAGTGCGCTGGAGGCGTTGAATTTCAACCCGCACGAGCTGGAACAGGTGGAGGAACGGCTGTTTGCCATACGCGGTCTGGCGCGCAAACACGCGGTTCTGCCGGATCACCTGCCGGAACTGGCGGAGGATTTCCGCGCGAGGCTGGAAAAGATCGACACAGGTGCGGATCACATCCGGGCGCTGGAACAGGCGGTAGCCGACGCAGCGGCGCGCTATGACGTGCTGGCGGCGGATCTGAGCGAAAAACGCCGGACGGCGGGGGCGCGGCTGGATGCGGCGATGGCGCGGGAACTGGCGCCGTTGAAGATGGAGCGCGCGGTTTTCAGCACAGAGGTGTCGGCGGGTGAGGACGGGCCGGAGGGTCGTGACCGTGTGGCCTTCACTGTGGCGACCAATCCGGGGGCACCGGCGGGGCCGATTGACAAGATCGCCTCGGGCGGGGAGCTGTCGCGATTTTTGCTGGCGTTGAAAGTGTGTCTGAGCGCGCGGGCCAGCGACCTGACGATGATTTTTGATGAAATCGACCGTGGCGTTGGCGGGGCGACGGCCGATGCGGTCGGGCGCAGGCTCTCGGCGTTGGCCGAAAACGGGCAGGTGCTGGTGGTGACGCACTCGCCACAGGTGGCGGCGCTTGGCGCGCATCACTGGCTGGTGTCGAAATCGGTGGAGGGCGCGGTGACGACAACCGACGTGCAGCCGCTGGATATGGACGCGCGGGTGGACGAGATCGCCCGCATGTTGTCGGGCGATATCATCAGCGACGAGGCGCGTTCGGCGGCGAAGGTGCTGCTGGGTTAAATCGGCATCGGATGCGCACGGTGCGCCTGTTTTATATCCTCCATAACCTCGTCGCTCAGGGTGATTTCCGGTGTTTTCAGGATGCGTTGCAATTGCTCCGTGCTGGAGGCGCCGAAAATCACCGAGCCCATGAAGGGCCGCGTCAAACACCAGGCCAGCGACATCTGCACGACGTCCAGCCCGTGCTTTTCCGCAATTCCCAGATAGGCATCGACCGCCGGAAAGGCGTTTTCCGTCAGCCGCCCGCCAAGGGTGGAGTTACCGGCGCGGCGCGAGCCTTCGGGGGTTTTGTCGCCCTGATACTTGCCCGTCAGGATGCCGGCGGCGAGGGGGGAGTAGGCTAGCAGGCCGACATCCTCGTTTATGCTCAATTCGGCCAGATCGGTGTCGTAGATGCGGCACAGCAACGAATATTCGTTTTGCAGAGACACCATGCGCGGCAGGTTTTCGGTCTCGGCCACTTCCAGATATTTCGCCGCGCCCCATGCGGTTTCGTTGGAATTGCCGAAGGCGCGGATTTTGCCCTCCTGCATCAGCGCGGCGACGGTTTCGAGATTGGCGACGATCTCGGCCCGTTCGACCGACGGGTCGCGTTTTTCCGGCGTATAATCCCAGTATTTGCGGAAATGGTAGGAGCCGCGGTTGGGCCAGTGGAATTGGTAGAGGTCGATATAGTCGGTTTGCAGGCGCTTGAGGCTGCTCTCGACGGCCTCGCGAATGGTGGCGGGGCTGATGGGCGCGCCGTTGCGTCCGCGCACGTTGCCGTTGCCCGCGCCGGTTACCTTGGTGGCCAGAACGATGTCGTCGCGCCGTCCGGTTTTTGCCAGCCAGGAGCCGATGATCTCCTCGGTTGCGCCCTGTGTTTCCTTGAGCGGGGGCGAGGGATACATCTCGGCCGTGTCGATAAAATTGATACCGTGGTCCAGCGCCATGTCGATCTGGGCATGGCCCTCGGCCTCGGTATTCTTGCCGCCCCATGTCATGGAGCCGAGACACAATTCGCTGACGGTCAGATCGCTGCGGCCTAGTTTTCTGTATTCCATTTGTTTTTCCTGATGTCTGTGCCGTGCTGGTCGAGCGCGGGCGGGGCTTGGTCCATCGGCATTTCCAGCGCGCCGAAGCGGATCGGGTTGCGCAGATAGCCGGTGCCGTCGATGTCGGTTTTCATGCCGCGATGGCGGATTTGCGGGTCGTCGAAGGCCTCGGCCACGGTGTTGATCGGTCCGGCGGGGATGCCGGCGGCCTCCAGTCGGGCAAGGATTTCATCGCGGGGCAGGGCGGCCAGCACCGGCTCCATCAGCGCCAGCAGTTCGGCGCGGTGGTCCAGACGGTCCTTGTTGGTCACGAAACGCGGGTCGGTGTGGTAGGTCTGCCCCAGCGCCTCGCACAGTTTGACGAATTGTCCGTCGTTGCCACAGGCGATGACAAACGGTGCATCGGCGGCCTGAAACACCTGATAGGGGACGATTGAGGGGTGGCTGTTGCCCATGCGCTGCGGCACCGCGCCGGTCATCAGATAGGTGCTGGCCTGATTGGCCAGAACCCCGACCTGCGTGTCGAACAACGCCATGTCGATATAGTCGCCCTTGCCGGTGGTCCGGCGGGCCAGCAGCGCCGCCTGAATGGCGATGGTGCTGTAAAGGCCGGTGAAAATATCGGCGTAGGCAACGCCTGGTTTGATCGGCGGGCCATCGGGTTCACCGGTGATGTCCATGATTCCGGACATGGCCTGAATGATGAAATCGTATCCGGCGCGCGGGGCGTAGGGGCCGTGCTGCCCGAATCCGGTGACGGAGCAATAGACAAGCGCGGGGTTGTCGGCCGACAGCGTGGCGTAGTCGAGGCCGAATTTGGCAAGCCCCCCGACCTTGAAATTCTCGATCACCACATCGGATTCGCGGGCCAGATCGCGCACCAGCGCCAGATCTTCGGGGTTGCGGAAGTCCAGCGCGATGGAGCGTTTGCCGCGGTTACAGGCATGGAAATAGGCAGCGGTGCCGTCTTCGGTAACCGGCGCCCCCCAGCCGCGGGTCTCGTCGCCCTGCGGGGATTCCACCTTGATGACTGTTGCGCCGAGATCGGCGAGGGTCTGTCCCGCCCATGGCCCCGCCAGAACGCGCGCCAGTTCCAGAACCTTGATGCCGTGTAGCGGAGTCATATGTCCATCCTTCGTGCCCGTGTCGGCCGAATACTGCAACCCGGGGAGCAAAGGTCAAGGGCGCAGGGACTAATGTTGGCATTAACGTCACGATATCCGAGAAACCGTCCGTCCCGCCTTGTGCCGGGGAGCATTGCTGCCTACATCTGCGCCTATGATTGAACTGACGAAATTATTCAAGCGCAGCCCTGTGGTCTCGGTGATCCGGCTGAGCGGTGTAATCGGCAGCGGTAGCCGTTTCGGCGGGCCGGGGCTGAACGATGCGGCGATGGCCGATGTGATCGAGCGCGCCTTTACCAAGGGCAAGCCGAAAGCGGTGGCGCTGGCGATCAATTCGCCCGGTGGCTCGCCGGTGCAATCGGCGCTGATCGCGGCGCGGATACGGCGGCTGGCGGCGGAGAAAAACCTCAAGGTCTATGCGTTTTGCGAGGATGTGGCGGCTTCGGGCGGTTACTGGCTGGCGACGGCGGGGGACGAGATCTATGCGGATCGGAGTTCGATTGTCGGTTCGATCGGGGTGATTTCGGCCTCTTTCGGCTTTCACGAACTGATGACCCGACAGGGGATCGAGCGGCGGGTGTATACGGCAGGCGAGGATAAATCCATGCTCGATCCGTTCCGGCCGGAAAAACCGGAGGATGTGGAGCGCCTCAAAGCCCTGCAAAAGGTTATCCATACCAATTTCATCGATCAGGTGACCGGGCGGCGCGGCAAGATGCTGCGCGGTGACGACCTGTTCACCGGCGAGATCTGGGTCGGTCCGCAGGCGGTGGAAAACGGGCTGATAGACGGGATCGCACATCTGGTGCCGAAAATGAAAGAGCTGTTCGGCGAGGATGTGAAACTGTCGGTCTTCGGGCCGAAGAAATCGCTGCTGAACCGGTTCGGCGGCCCTGCGGCGGCAGGGATCATGAACGATGTCGAGGATCGCAGCCTCTGGACCCGTTTCGGGTTGTAAGGGGTATTTATGGTCAAGGTTGTCACGTTTTTCCTGATTGCCATGCTGGTGCTGGGCATGTTCGGCAAGCTGCGGGTGCCGAAGTTGCGCAAATCGCGCAAGGCGGCAAAGAAGTGCCCCGATTGTGGCACCTATCTGATCGGCAAGGCACCTTGTCCTTGCGCGAAAACCGGTAGCTGAGTCGGGGCTTCATGGACATTATTCTGGTCATTGCGGGTCTGGTCATTCTGCTGGTGGCAGGGGATTTCCTTGTCAAAGGGGCGGTCTCGCTGAGCCTGCGGCTGGGTATTCCGGCCCTGATTGTCAGTTTCACCATTGTCGGTTTCGGCACTTCCGCGCCGGAGCTTCTGATTGCGGTGCAGTCGGCACTGGAAGGGGCGCCGGGGCTGGCGCTCGGGAATGTGGTTGGCTCGAATATCGCCAATGTGCTGCTGGTACTGGGTATTCCGGCGATTCTGTCACCTCTGGATACCTCGCGGTGTGACACCAGACGGACTTATATCCAGATGATGGGGGTCTCGGTGATTTTCGTGGCGTTGTGCTACATGGGGCCGCTCTATATTTGGCACGGGCTGGTGCTGGTGACCTTGCTGGCGGCAATGCTGGGAGATGCGTTCCGCTCGGCCGTTGCCTCGCGCAAGGGGGTGAACATCGACGATGTGACCTCCGAGGAACTGGCCGAGCTGGAGGATGCGGACCCGAATATGCCGGTCTGGCGGGTGGTGGCCTATCTGCTGATCGGGATTATCGGTCTGCCGTTCGGGGCGGATGTGCTGATCGAGGGGGCTATCAATCTGGCACGCGATAACGGGATCTCGGAGGAGGTCGTCGGCCTGACGCTTGTGGCTGTCGGCACCTCGTTGCCCGAACTGGCGACGACGGTTGTGGCGGCGCTGCGCAAGCAGGCCGATGTGGCGCTGGGGAACGTGATTGGCTCGAACATGTTCAATCTGCTGGCCATCATGGGTGTGGCGAGCTTCTTCGGTCCGCTCGGGGTGTCGGAGCAGTTTCTGAGCGTGGATTTGTGGATTATGCTGGCGGCTTCGGCGTTGCTCGCGGTATTCGTGTTTTCTCCGTTGAAACTCTCGCGTATTTGGGGAATTGTGTTTCTGGCAGGCTATGGTGCCTATGTGTCGTTTTTGTTGCTCTGAACAGGAGGGTTGAATGGCGAAATCCGCACTGGTAACCGGTGGCGCGCAGCGTCTGGGGCGGGCGATGGTCCTGCATCTGGCGGCGCGCGGATACGATGTCGCGATTCATTATTCCAGCAGTGCCGATGCGGCCGAGGAAACCGCCGAACTGGTGCGCAAGGCGGGGCAGAAAGCGGTTTGTGTGCAGGCGGACCTGCTGGATATGGAGGCCACGACAGGGCTGGTGGACCGGGCAGCAGCAGCACTGGACGCGCAGCTTGATCTGCTGGTGAACAACGCCTCGATTTTCGAATACGACAATTTGGAAACGGCCACGCCCGAAAGCTGGGATCGCCATATCAATTCCAACCTGCGGGCGCCTTTTTTCCTGACGCAGGCTTTTGCCCGTCAGGCACCGGAACCGGTGATGGATGCCAATGGCGAGCCGGA
>JALSHL010000302.1 GCA_026982255.1 Paracoccaceae bacterium
CTGTCGCTGGAACGGCGGGCGATTGCCGTGGGACTGGGGGAGCCGGCCTTCGGGGATTATATGCCCTATACGACCACTGCGACAGCCGGTCTGGAACGGTTCTGGCAGCCGGAAGCGGGCGGGGTGCTCTCTCTTTACGGGACATACAGCTACCGGCGTTCGGACAGTGGCGGTGCGGATGCGCGGATAGCGAATCTGGGCGGGTTTTACCGGTTTGACTGGGGCGGCGGGCAGGTGCAGTTTGGCGGTTATTTGGAGGATGTGGATACGACCGATGCGAACGAGGCCGCGCGGGCTGCCCGGGTTTCGCTCGGCTATGCACGCGGGTTTGACGGATTCGATGTGTCGGTTCGGGCACAGGTGGCCCATACGGAATATCGGGAGCGGCTGTTCGGATATCCGGCGGCGCGGGTGGACGATACGGGGCTTCTGGAGCTTTCGGTTACGCCGACGGGGTGGCAGTTTTACGGTTTCCGTCCCCGGTTCGGAGTCGTGCTGGAGCGGCAGGTGTCCAATCTGGATCGTTACGATACGCAGACGCTGCGGTTCTTTACCGGCCTTGACAGCGCTTTTTAAAGCATAACGCCGATTACAACCATCATCAGCCCGAGAGTCGATACGGCGATGGCGCCCAGATTGAGGATGCCGAGGTGCTGCATGCGGGCGGTGAATTCCGTGTTGGTCAATGTCTGCTTCTTGAGCCGGAAAGCCTGCGCCATGGCGTAGACGAGGACGACAATTCCGGCGATGGACAGGGCAACGCCGATGTAGATCAGGAATTCCATGGGGTTCTCCGCAGTTTCATGCGCGGTGTATATATATGCCCGCAGGCCCGGGGAAAAGGGGCAATAGGCTCTTGCCCGTAAACAGGGCGCGCGATAGTGTCGGGTTTTCCGAATTCAACGAGATACCGAGGCCGATTTCATGGACGTGACAGACGATCAACCGCAGACCCAATACCGTGTGACCGCAGGGGAGCTTCGTGCTTTTGTCGAGCGGTTCGAGCGGCTGGATGCCGAGAAGAAAGACATTGCGGAGCAGCAGAAAGAGGTGATGGCCGAGGCGAAATCGCGCGGCTACGACACCAAGATCCTGCGCAAGATTGTGGCGCTGCGCAAGAAGGACCCGCAGGAGATTTCCGAGGAGGAGGCGGTTCTGGAAATGTACAAGGAAGCGCTCGGCATGTAGGGAGGCCGCATGGCAGACTGGACACAAGGCAGGCTCGACAGCCCCACGGGGGCGCGGTTGCATCTGTATTCGGCGCGCGCGGACGGCGCGGCGAAAGGGGTTGTCCAGATCAATCACGGCATGGGCGAACATGCGGGGCGTTACCGGCGGTTTGCGGAATTTCTGGCGGCGCGGGGCTATCATGTCTATGCGCATGACCATCGCGGGCACGGGCGCACAGCCAATGCGGCGCAGCTGGGCCGGTTTTCGCAAACGGACGGCTGGGTCAAGGTTCTGGCGGATGTGGAGGCGGTGAACGCGCATATCCGTGCGGAGCATGGTGACCTGCCCATCGTGTGTTTCGGGCATTCGATGGGCTCGATTATTGCCTTCAACTATGCGCTGACGCGGCCCGATACCATTGACGGGCTGAGCTGCTGGAATGCCAGTTTCAATGCGGGCGTTCTGGCGGCGGTCGGGAAAACCATCCTGAAAGTCGAAAAGGCGCTGAAGGGGGGGCACCGGCCCTCGAAGATCACGCAATCGCTGACCTTCGATGCCTGGAACAAGGTGTTCCGGCCGAACCGCACGGCGTTCGACTGGCTGTCGCGGGATGCGGCGGAGGTGGACAAATATGTGGATGATCCGCTGTGCGGCTTTCCGGTGTCGATCGGCCTGTGGCTGGATACGATAGGGGGCATCTATTTTGCCGCGGACGATGCCAATCTTGCAGCGCTGCCGCGTGACTTGCCGGTGCATTTGCAGGGCGGGAGCGCGGATCCGTGTTCCGAGCAGGGCAAGGCTGTGGCCGTGACGGCCGAACGGTTGCAAAAGGCCGGGCTGGCGGATGTTACGCTGAACCTGCTGGAAGGCGCGCGGCACGAAAGCCTGAACGAGACCAACCGCGATCAGGTCATGGCGGAGTATGCCGGATGGCTGGATGCGCGGTTTGGGGGGTAGAAAACGGCCGCCTCCGGTGGAGGCGGCCTGACCGGATATCCGGTCTGTATCAGGCGCCGAAATACGCTGCGGTGCCGGTATAATCGGAAATCGGGGTAACCTGCCCGCCGATGCTGTAGTTGAGGCCGTCGTCGCTGGTATAAATCACGTTGCCGCTGACCGGATCGGAGAGCGGGTTGTCGAAATTGTAGCCGGCGGGGGCATCGGCCGTAGCGAACTGGGTTGCCCAGTAATATGTGGCGCCGTTGTTGCCCGGAGCCAGTGCGGCACCCTGTGCAACATAATCGGAGGCAAACAGGCCGGACCAGGTGGTCGAGGTCTGCAGGGCGGTGCCCGTTATTGCGGCGGTGACAGTATTGCCGCCCGCCCCTGTGGCCTCGCCGTTGATATCGGTTGCGGCGTCGTTGATGCCGGATGATACGGCGACCATCACGGCAATACCCATCCCGACGATGGCGGCGGTCAGGACGACCCAGTCGACGGTGATCGCACCGGAATCATCGGACTTGAACTTGTTGAACAGTTTCATACTCGTTCCCTTGTTGCTTCATGTTCAGATTCTTGGCGGGCACTAAACATGACAAAGGGAATACAGGGGTAAAGTGTTTGAAAGCGGGCGCGAATGTGTTCAAACTGTGTTCGTTGCCGAAATTACAGCAAAGCGACCAGTTTTGCGGCCTCGACATCCGGCGGGCTGAGTTTTTCGCGGTCCTCGCCGGGGTAGAAGCGGGCGCGCAGGGCGGTCGGCATCGGGGCTGGCCGGAATTTCAGCACGCGGGGGGAGAGGCGCGCGGTCTCGGCCGCCCAGGCATCGACGATGGCGTTGGACGCGGCCTTGCTGGCGGCGTAGGCGGTGAAGAATTTCTCGCCCTCGTGGTGGTCCTCGATGAACATGGCGGTGCCTTCGGGGGCGGCGCGCAGCAGAGGGTCGGTCAGGGCGATGATGCGTTGTGTGGCACGGGCGTTGACGGCCATGCAGCGGTCGAAATTCTTGTCCGAGATATGTGGCACGGGCGAGAGCGGTTCCGCATGGGCGGCGCAATGGACCAGCAGGTCGATGCGGCCCCAGCGCTCGAAGATCGACAGGCACATGCGTTGCAGGCCCTCTTCCTCGGTGATGTCGAGGGGGACCAGCGTGGCGGTGCCGCCGACGGATTTGATCTCGTCGTCCAGTTCCTCCAGCCCGCCGACGGTGCGGGCCAGCGCGATGATATGCGCGCCCTGTCCGGCAAGCTCGACAGCAGTGGCATAGCCCAGCCCGCGCGAGGCGCCGGTGACGAGGGCGACGGTGTCGGAGGAAATCTTCATCATTCGTCTTTCAGTTTGAAACCATGTTCGATCTTGTCCATCGGGCGCACGGGGTAGTCGCCCGAGAAACAGGCATCACAATATTGCGGCTGTTTGGCATCGCGGGCCGCTCCGCCGACGGCGCGATACAGCCCGTCGAGCGAGATGAAGCGCAGGCTGTCGACGCCGAGATGCTTGCGCATCTGTTCCTCGGTCATGCCGGAGGCCAGCAGTTTGTCCCTGTCCGGTGTATCGACACCGTAGAAACAGGGCCATTGCGTCGGTGGCGAAGCGATGCGGAAGTGGACCTCTTTGGCGCCGGCGTCGAGGATCATTTCCTTGATCTTGCGGCTGGTGGTGCCGCGCACGACGGAATCGTCCACAAGGATCACCCGTTTGTCGCGGATCAGGGCGCGGTTGACGTTGAGCTTCAGGCGCACGCCCATGTTGCGGATCTGCTCGGTCGGTTCGATGAAGGTGCGGCCGACATACTGGTTGCGGATGATGCCCATGGCGTAGGGGATGCCGCTTTCCTGCGAGAAGCCGATGGCCGCCGGCGTGCCGCTGTCGGGAACGGGGCAGACGAGATCGGCCTCGACGGGGGCTTCGCGGGCCAGTTCCTCGCCGATGCGGCGGCGGGTTTCATAGACGGACTGCCCGCCGATGATGCTGTCGGGGCGGCTGAAATAGACGTGCTCGAAAATGCAGAAACGCGAGGGGGCCTTGTGGAAGGGGAATACGCTCTCGACCCCGTCTTTGGTGATGACCACCATTTCGCCCGGTTCGACCTCGCGCACGAAATCGGCGCCGATGATGTCGAGAGCGCAGGTTTCCGACGACAGCACCCAGCCGTCGCCGATCCTGCCGAGCATCAGGGGCCGCACGCCGAGCGCGTCGCGCACGCCGATCAGCTTGGTGCGGGTCATGGCGACGATGGAGAACGCCCCCTCGACCCGGCGCAGCGCGTCCTTGAGCCGTTCGGGGATGTTTTTCTGGATGGAGCGGGCCATCAGATGCACGATGCATTCGGAATCCGAGGAGGACTGGAAGATCGAGCCGCGTTCGATCAGTTCCTTGCGCAGGGCCTCGGCGTTGGTGATGTTGCCGTTATGGGCAATGGCACAACCACCCATGGCGAATTCGGCGAACAGGGGCTGCACGTCGCGGATTTGCGATACGCCCTTGGAGCCGGAGGTGGAGTAGCGCACGTGGCCGATCGACAGTTCACCCGGCAGGGTCTCCATCAGGCTGGCCTTGGTGAAATTGTCGCGGACATAGCCGAAGCGGCGCACGTTGGAAAAGCCGACCTCGGGGGCGTAGGCGGTGATGCCGCCGGCCTCTTGCCCGCGGTGTTGCAGGGCGTGCAGGCCGAGGGCGACGAAATTGGCGGCGTCCTTGAGGCCGATCACCCCGTAAACGCCGCATTCCTCGTGCAGTTTGTCGTCATCGAAAGGATTGGTGCTGAGGGCAACGGGGGCAGAGGTCATAGGTGTGGCTCGCGAACAGGGTTGCTATCTGCCCGCCTTATACGACCCCGCACGGCGGGTGTCACCCGTTCATCGCGCGCTGTGGCGATTTATCAGCCCTCGGTGGTGGCGGGGGTTTCGGGCGCTGCCTCGGGGGTGGTCTCGCCTCCGGTGCAACTAGAGGTCAGTTCCTCGTAGGGGCCGATCAGCCAGTCGGGCACTTCGGTCGGGATATAGCTTTTGAGTTGTTCCTGCTGCTCGGCCAGTATCTGGCGGGTTTTGGAATTT
Source organism: Paracoccaceae bacterium (assembly GCA_026982255.1). Taxonomy (GTDB): domain Bacteria; phylum Pseudomonadota; class Alphaproteobacteria; order Rhodobacterales; family Rhodobacteraceae; genus NORP23. The sequence goes on from JALSHL010000302.1 coordinate 5,169, forward strand.
TCGACGATGTCGAAGCCCTCGCCGCCGGCGATGAAGAAGTCATAGGCGACCAGTGCGGCGACCACCAGAACCAGACCGCGCACCACACCGAACAGGAAGCCGAGGCCGCCGTCGATGGAACCGAGGGCGGACTTCTGGATGATGCCGGAAATCAGCGGTGTAAACAGGGCGATCACGATCAGGGCGATGGTAAAGACACCGGCAAAGGCCGAGAGGATTCCAAGTTCACAGTTTTCACCGATCAGATCGTTGACGACCGGAATTTCCTTGACGAAAGGCACGGCCTGCGGGGCGAAGAAGAAGGCGACGACAGCGGCACCGACCCATCCGGCAATGCTCATGACCTCGCGGGTCAGCCCGCGCGAATAGGCCAGAATTGCCGAGATAAAGATGATTGCGGCTACAGCGGCATCAAATAGGGTGTAGTCTTCCATAATTCTGTCCCGTCAGCTGTCAATTTGTCCAAAGCAGGTCTCGATGAATTCCGCGAGGTCGCCGGACTTATGCACCTTCATAGCCGATTTCGCGACCGTTTTCATACGCGATGCCGTGAACGCGCTGGAAAACCCCAGTTTTTCGGCTTCTTTCAGCCGATTTTCCGCCTGCGTTGTCGGCCGCAGGGCGCCGGAGAGGCTGATTTCGCCGAAAAGCACCGAATCAGGGGGCAGGGCGTGGTCCTGTCGTGCCGATACCAGCGCCGCCGCCACGGCAAGGTCTGCCGCCGGTTCGCTGATCTTGATGCCACCGGCGATGTTCAGATAAACATCCATGCCGCCGAAGGCGATGCCGCAGCGGGCCTCCAGCACCGCGAGGATCATCGACAGGCGGCCCGAATCCCAGCCGACGACCGTGCGGCGCGGGCTGGCGAGCGAGGATTGCGCCACTAGCGCCTGAATCTCCACCAGCACGGGGCGGGTGCCCTCGATTCCGGCGAACACCACGGAACCCGATGTCGGTTTGTCCCGCTCGCTCAGGAACAGGGCGGAGGGGTTGGCGACCTCCTGCAGGCCGGCGCCGGTCATTTCGAAAACGCCGATCTCGTCAGCGGGGCCGAAGCGGTTTTTCACGGCGCGCAGGATGCGGAACTGGTGGCCGCGCTCGCCCTCGAAATACAGCACTGTATCGACCATGTGTTCGACGACGCGCGGTCCGGCGATCTGGCCGTCCTTGGTGACATGGCCGACCAGCACCACGGAAATACCGCGCCGTTTGGCGAAACTGGTCAATTCATGCGCCGCCGCGCGGACCTGCGAGACCGAGCCGGGGGCGCTGTCCACATGGTCGGCCCACATGGTCTGGATGGAATCGATGATAGCGAGGGCCGGGCGCTCCGCATCCAGCGTGGTCAGGATGTCGCGCAGGTTGGTCTCGGCCGCCAGTTGCACGGGGGCGTCGGTCAGGTTCAGCCGTGCGGCGCGCATGCGGATCTGGCTCGCGGCCTCCTCGCCGGAAATATACAGCACCTTGTTGCCCTTGCGCGCGAATGCGCCCGCCGCCTGCAACAGCAAGGTGGATTTGCCGATGCCCGGATCGCCGCCCACCAGAATGGCCGAGGCGGGGACAAGCCCGCCGCCCAGAACGCGGTCCAGTTCGTCAATGCCGAACAGGCTGCGTTGCAGCGGTTTGTCGGATTCCGACAGGCTCGACAGTGCCACCTTGCGCCCCTTGGCCGCGCCGAGGGTCTTGCCCTTCGGTCCGGCGGACAGGACGGCCTGTTCACGGATGGTGTTCCACTCGCCGCAGGATTCGCACTTGCCGGCCCATTTTTTATGCACCGTCCCGCAGGAGGAACACACATATGTCGTCGCTGTTTTTCCCATGCGTGCTGTTTGGCCCTTTACACCGCGAAAGGCAAGCCGAGGACCAGCATCAGGGCGAAGGCCATCTGGAACAGGGCCAGCAGACGGTTCCAGCCCTTTTCCAGCACCAGAACCGCCAGTCCGGCCAGCAAAAGCAGGGCGCCCGACACCAGCGCCATCAGCGGCGAGAGCAGCGACAGGCTGCTGATACCGGCAGCGGTGAGCAGCGCCGCGGCAATATGCGCCCATTGCAACGGGCCGCGTTGCATGAAGGCCTGAAACGCCGAAAACAGGAAAGAGGCAAACAGCCCCGCGCCCACCAGCACCCCGCCCAGCAACCATGCAATCATTTGGCACTCCTTTTCGTCAGTTCGGTGATCAGCAGCGAGGCCAGCACGCAGAAAGTGAACAGGTAAAGCCCCCAGTCGGTTTCCACCCGTCCGACCCCGACACCTTTGGCGATGATGATATAGAGCGCCACCAGAAACACATCCGCCATTGCCAGTTTGCCTAGGATCGACAGCACCGGCACCACGGCGACCTTGAGCAGGCCGAATTGCACCAGAGAGGTGCCGACGACCTTGATGATCGGCGAGAATATGGCGAAAAACGTCACCAGCAGGGCCAGAAACACGTCCTTTTCCCAGAGCGCCTGCAAGGCCGTGACCGTCGATATTTCGTCAAGCGAGAAAAACGGCAGCAGCCCCGCCTTGAGCAGGGGCGCGAACCACGCCAGCGGGAACAGGGCAAGCAGGGACAGGTTGGCGATTTTCAGGATCATCGCACCCCCTCGATCGGTCCGTCGGGGCGCGCGTTGATAAACTGGTCCAGATAGGGATCGCCGGAATTGTCGATCTGCCCGACCGGCCCTGTCCATTGCACCTTGCCGTTGTGGATCATCGCCACCTTGTCGGCGATGGCGCGCACGCTGCTCATGTCGTGGGTGATGGTCATGGCGGTGGCGCCCATCTCGACGACGATCTCGCGGATCAGTTCGTTGATAATGCCGGACATGATCGGGTCGAGGCCGGTGGTCGGTTCGTCAAAGAATATGATTTCGGGTTCGGCGGCAATGGCGCGGGCCAGACCGACACGTTTCTGCATGCCGCCCGAGAGTTCCGCCGGAAACAGCTCCGCCACCTCGGGTTTCAGGCCGACGCGGCGCAGTTTCTCGATTGCCACGGCCTTGGCCTCGGCCTTCGGCAGGCGGTCCTTTCCCTGTAGCAGGCGAAAGGCGACGTTGCGCCAGACGGGGAGGGAATCGAACAGTGCGCCGCCCTGGAACAACATGCCGAAACGGGCCAGAAAAGCGTCGCGGCTGCCGCTGTCGGCAGGTTTGCCGTCGATCAGTATCTCGCCCGCGTCCGGTGTTATCAGTCCGAGGATACATTTCAGCAACACCGATTTGCCCGTGCCGGATCCGCCGATAATCACCATG
>JALSHL010000303.1 GCA_026982255.1 Paracoccaceae bacterium
GCTGTCGGTCATTTTCAGTTCCTCGACCTTTTTCACCGCATGGATCACCGTGGTGTGGTCGCGGCCGCCGAAACGCCGGCCGATGTCCGGCAGGCTCTTGGAGGTCAGCGTCTTGGACAGGAACATCGCCACCTGTCGCGGGCGGGCGATGGCGCGGGCGCGGCGGGGCGACAGCAGGTCGGACATGCGCAGATTGTAATGGTCCGCCACCTTGCGCATGATCTCCTCGACCGTGACCTTGCGTTCGGAAACGCGCAGGATGTCGGCCAGACATTCCTGCGTCATATCCAGCGTGATCTCGCGCCCGACCAGCGAGGCAAAAGCGAACAGGCGGGTCAGCGCGCCCTCCAATACCCGCACGTTCGACGAAATCCGGTGGGCCAGAAACTCCAGAACGCCGGCGTCGATCTGCACGTCGGGCATGGTTTTCAACTGCGCCTCGGCCTTGGATTGCAGGATCCCCAGCCGCAATTCGTAGTCGGTCGGGTGCAGATCCACCACCAGCCCCCATTGCAGGCGCGAACAGATGCGATCCTCCAGCCCCTCGATCTCGCCGGGGGCGCGGTCGCCGGAAATCACGATCTGCTTACCCTGGTCGACCAGCGCGTTGAACGTGTGGAAAAACTCGTCCTGTGTCGAGTTCTTGCCGGCGATGAACTGCACATCGTCCACCATCAGCACATCGACCGAGCGGAACTGCTCCTTGAAGCCGTGCATGTCCTTGAACCGCAGGGCCTGCACGAAACGATACATGAACTGTTCCGCCGACAGATACAGCACCCGCGCATCGGGGCGATTGGCCTGTATTTCCCAGGCAATCGCGTGCATCAGATGGGTTTTGCCAAGGCCGACACCGCCATAGAGGAACAGCGGATTGAACGTCACCTCGCCCCCCTCGGCAACACGGCGCGCGGCGGCGTGGGCCAGCTCGTTCGGTTTGCCGACCACGAAACGGTCGAAGGTGAAGCGGCTGTCGAGCGGGCTGCCGGGCAGGTCGGGGGCCGGCGCGGGCTTGGCCATTGCCTCGGCGGTGCGCTCCGGCAGGGGACCGGCGGACACGGTGCGGAAGTCGATGCGCTCCACGTCGTGTTTCTCGGCCCGCAGTTGCGCCAGAATCTGCTCGCCGTAATTGCGCGCGACCCAGTTGCCGATGAAGCTGGTGGGAACGGAAAAACGCGCGACCTGCCCGTCGATTTCGATCAGGTCCAGCGGGTCGATCCAGCTATTGAAAGCATCCTTGCCCAGCGATGTGCGCAGTTCCGAGCGAATCCGACCCCAGCTATTCTTTTCCATACCGTCCCGTTCTATCGTTCTTGCGGCCCTTATGCGGCACCGCGATTATTGTTTATGCCTGTTTCCAGGGTAGTCCGCGCACTTTCCAGCCGTTCAATGTGCCGCGGTGGCGGTGTTCGTCCGGCTCGCCCTCGAATCCCTCGGCGATGTTGACACATTTGATGTCCAGCCCGTTTTCCGCGATTTTCTCGGCCAGACAGCGCGCCGCGTTCAGCGAGCGGCGGCCGGAACGGCAGATCAGGAAAACCGTGGTGGTGTCCTCGGCCAGTTGGGGGAATACCTCGGCAGCAAAATAGGTGTTGCGGGTCATCTCGGGGAATTCCATCCACTCGACCTTCAGCAATTCCTTGTCGATCGAGGTCAGAACCGGCTCTCCGACGTAATCCCATTCGGCGATGGTGCGAACGTCGACCAGAACGCTTGCCGGATCGTTTTGCAGAACCTCCCACGCCTCCAGCGGGTTGACTTCGGCAATTTCCAAGGTCGTGGCTCCGGACAAAACTTCCCCCTGCGCAAAACGCGCCAAAAATAAAATTCAATCAAACAGAATCGAGCAGATTCCACCCCGCATTACCCGATCCTACAGCTCAAACGGGTCAAAAAGACAAAAGAATCCGGAGCGAAAAAACGGTTTTCGCGAACGAAAAATGACTATTTTGACGACGCTTTCAGGCAGCGAGCAGTAGGAATCGCAAAGCGTGGGAACAAGGTAGCCAATGCCGGAGATTCGCTCAATAGGGACGAAAGGGGAACGTAATAAAACTGTCCGAAAATTTCGTCACAGGGTTTTGCATACGACAAAACGCGCCCGAAAGGACGCGTTTCAATCGTTCAGAACAAGGCCGGCTGTTAGGCGGACATTGCCTTTACGCGGGCAGCAAGGCGCGAAACCTTGCGGCTGGCGGTTTTCTTGTGCCAGATGCCTTTGGTCACGCCACGCATGATTTCCGGCTGCGCCGCCTTCAGCGCGTCGGCCGCTGCCGCCTGGTCACCGCCGGAGATGGCTTCTTCTACTTTACGCAGAAAGGTCCGGATGCGGGTGCGGCGCGATTTGTTGATAGCGGTGCGGCGCTCGATCTGGCGCGCACGTTTCTTTGCTTGGGGCGAATTTGCCATGTATAAAATTCCGGTTCGTTCGAGATTCGAAAGATGAAGCGTCCCTCTACAACTGCATTTGGTCCGAGTCAACGCCTGTGAGGGTTATTTGTCGCGAAACTGCGGCTCGCGCTTTTCGAGGAAGGCGTTCATGCCTTCCTTCTGGTCATCGGTGTTGAACAGCGCGTGAAAAGCGCGGCGCTCGAACAGCAGGCCCTCGCGCAGGGTGGTTTCATAGGCGCGGTTCACGGCCTCCTTGACCACCATGGTAGTGATCATGGATTTCTCGGCGATTTTCGCGGCGGTGGCTTTCACATCGGCCATCAGTTCCTTGGCCGGCACCACGCGACTGACGAGGCCGGAGCGTTCGGCCTCGGCCGCGTCCATCATGCGGCCGGTCAGGTGCATTTCCATCGCCTTGGACTTGCCGACGAAACGGGTCAGGCGCTGCGTGCCGCCGATCCCCGCGACCACGCCGAGGTTGATTTCCGGCTGGCCGAATTTCGCGGTGTCCGAACAGATGATAAAATCGCACATCATCGCCAGTTCGCACCCGCCGCCCAGCGCATAGCCGGATACGGCAGCGATGATCGGTTTGCGCACGCGCAACAGGGCCTCGGTTTCCGGCGAGAAGAAATCCTCGGTGAACATATCGACAAAGGACTTTTCCGACATTTCCCTGATATCCGCACCGGCGGCAAAGGCCTTTTCCGAGCCGGTGATGATGATGCAGCGCACGTTGTGATCGGCCTGCATGGCGGTCAGGGCCTCGGCCAGTTCGCCCAGCATCCGGCTGTTGAGGGCATTCAGTGCCTTGGGGCGGTTGAGCGTGATCAGACCGATGTGGTCGTCGATATCGGTAAGAATTGTCTCGTAAGCCATGACCGGCTCCTTTGTTGCTGTCCGGCGCCCTGTGTAACATGCGCGACAGCGCAATCAAGCCTGTTGCTGGCAGCGCGGGCAATGGAATGTCGAGCGCCCCGATTGCACGATCCGTTCGATTTTTCCGCCGCAACCCTCTGATTTGCAAGGCTCCCCTTCGCGGCCATAGACGGCAAAGGCATGCTGGAAATAGCCCAGCTCCCCGTCCGCCTGCCGGTAATCTTTCAGCGACGAGCCGCCCGCCGCGATCGCTTCGCCCAGAACGTCGCGAATCGTCGGGACCAGCGTTTCGACCTGATCGGGGCGCATGTCCCCCACGGGCAGGCGCGGGTCGATGCGGGCGCGCCACAGGGCCTCGCAAACATAGATATTGCCTAGGCCCGCAACGACCTTCTGGTCCAGCAACGCCGATTTCACCGGCGTTTTGCGCCCGACGAAACGCATGGCAAGGTATTCTGCATCGAAGGTATTGCCCAGCGGCTCCGGCCCGATTCCCGCCAGCATCCGGTGACTGTCCAGCGCATTGGTGGCCGTCAGGTCAAACATGCCGAAACGCCGTGCGTCGTTGAAGGCGATGCGGGTACCGCCCTCCATATCCAGCACGATATGGTCGTGTTTCAACGGCTCCCCTGCGCCGATCAGCATCCGCCCCGACATGCCGAGGTGGATGATCGCGCTCTCGCCGCTGTCCAGATCGGCGAGGATATATTTCGCCCGCCGCCGCAGGCGTTCCACCCGTTTGCCCGCCAGCCGCGTCGACAGGTTTTCGGGAAACGGCCAGCGCAGCCCCTCGCGGCGGACATCAGCGCGCAGGATGCGCCTGCCCTCCATCACCGGGGCAAGGCCGCGCATTACGGTTTCGACTTCGGGCAGTTCGGGCACGGCGCTACATATTGCAGGCGGCGGGGACCGATCCGATGGTCCATTGATCGACCGGCTCGGGGCCGTAATCTATAACAAAGGCGGTTTTGTCCTCGTCGGAGCCGATAAACTCGCCCCGCCGCGCCAGATAGTTGACGTCACAGGTGCCGCTGAGCGAAGGGTTGAGCGTGTCGTAATTCGTGTCGGTGTATCCGGCGACCACGAATTGCCCCTTGCGATAGGCGATGGTGAGGACCTCGGACCAGAAATTCCGGCCGCCGCTGTCGCTTTCGGAGACCACCTGAAGGCTGCCGCGCTCGGTGACATACAGCTCCGGTCGCGGGCCGTTGCCGAAGGGCATCACGACCAGTCCGCGCGCCACGGTGTCCAGCGTGAACCCCTTGTCGCTACCAAGGTAAATCCACAAAACCGTTTCGTTGTCTTCCGGCGCATAGCCCAGAACCGCGCGGTCCGGCCAGCCGTCGTCGTTCCAGTCACTGGTGACCGAGGACAACACCTGCCACGGCTCGACCCTGACCTGGGCGGTGGCAATAACGGGGAAAAGCAGCAGGGCAATCAATAAACGCATTCCAAAATTCCTTTCTTGCTGATCGTTACAGTCTTGCCTAGGATTTCGCCCATGACAACCGCTTTGATCACCCACCCCGCCTGTCTGAACCATGTCAACCCGCCCGGCCACCCCGAAAGCGTGGCGCGACTGGAAAGGGTTAACGAAGCCTTGAGCGATCTGGACCTGTTGCGGGTGGAGGCCCCCGCCGGACGGGATTCCCATATTCTGCGCGCCCATCCTCTGGCCTATCTGGAACGGATGAAGGAGGCCCCCGCCGGCCCGCTCGATCCCGACACGCATAAATCACCCGGCACGCTGGCGGCGGCCTATCGCGGCGTCGGGGCGGTGGTGAAGGCGGTGGATATGGTGATGGAGGGCGCCGCCGACAACGTATTTTGCGCCATCCGTCCGCCGGGGCACCATGCGGAGCGCGAGAAGCCGATGGGATTCTGCCTGTTCGGCAATGTGGCGATTGCGGCGAAGCACGCGCTGGAGATGCACGGGCTGTCGCGCGTCGCCATCATGGATTTCGACGTGCACCACGGCAACGGCACACAGGACCTGTTGTGGAACGAGGAACGCACGCTGTTTGTTTCCACCCACCAGATGCCGCTGTATCCCGGCACGGGGGCGGCGCACGAGCGCGGCGCGCATGACAACGTGCTGAACGTGCCGCTGGACTCCAACGGCAGCGGCGCCGACATGCGCGCGGCGATGGAACGGCAGGTGCTGCCCGCCATCGACGCCTTCGAACCCGAGCTGCTGCTGGTTTCCGCCGGTTTCGATGCCCACCACGCCGACCCGCTGGCCAACCTGCACTGGAGGGAGGACGATTTCGCATGGATCACGGAGCAGCTTTGCGATCTGGCGGCGAAACATTGTCGCGGCAGGCTGGTATCCGTGCTGGAAGGGGGCTATGATCTCGACGCGCTGGCGGCCTCGGCCAAGGCGCATGTCAAGGTTCTGATGGAGCGGAAACATGAGCGATAAACCCATTGCCGATATGAGCTTCGAGGAGGCCATGAGCGCCCTTGAAACCGTGGTGCAGCAGCTGGAAAGCGGCACCGTTCCGCTGGAAGAATCCATCAAACTCTACGAACGCGGGGCGGCGTTGAAGGCCCATTGCGAGGCGAAACTGAAAGCCGCCGAGGAAAAAGTCGCGAAAATCACGCTGGACGGCGACGGCCAGCCGAGCGGTCTGGAACCGGCCGGAATCACCTGATGCCCGAACGTTTTCTGCATGCCCTGCGCCGCGACGCGGCGGCGGTGGAGTCGTATCTGGACGACACCCTGCCCGGTGGCAACGCTATTGCCGAGGCTATGCGCTATGCGGTTCTGAACGGCGGCAAGCGGATGCGGGCATTTCTGGTGCTGGAAAGCGCGGCGCTGCACGGAGTGGCGCGCGACGGTGCCATGGCGGCGGCGGCGGCGATCGAGTGTCTGCATGCCTACAGCCTTGTGCATGACGACCTGCCCTGCATGGACGATGACGACCTGCGACGCGGCAAACCCACGGTGCATGTCAAATGGGACGAGGCCACCGCCGTTCTGGTCGGCGACGCGCTGCAAACGCAGGCCTTTGCCTTTGTCGCGGCGACTCCGGTTCTGGTCGGACCGCTGGCGGCGGCGGCGGGCGTGGACGGTATGGTCGGCGGGCAGGCGCTGGACATTGCGGCCGAGAGCGCGGCAACGCCCCTGACGCTCGATGAAATCACGGCGTTGCAGGCGAAAAAGACCGGTGCGCTGATCCGCTGGTCGGCCGAGGCGGGGGCCTTGCTGGCCGGTGCCGATCCCGCGCCGATGCGGGCCTATGCCGAGGCACTGGGGCTGGCCTTCCAGATACAGGACGACGTGCTGGATGTGGAGGGTGACACGGCCACCACCGGAAAGCGTGTCGGCAAGGATGCCGAGGCCGGAAAAGCCACCTTCGTTTCCCTGCTGGGGCTGGACGGGGCCAAGGCGCGGGCGGCAGAACTGGTCACAATAGCCACCGAAGCCCTTGCACCTTTTGGCGAAAAGGCGGAAAACTTGCGTCAGGCCGCCCGATATACCATAACCCGCGCGACCTGACTTAGAGTCGTCAATCTGGATAGTGCCGTGCCGAACCGCCCCGAAACACCTGTTCTCGACCGTGTGAACACTCCTGCCGATATGAAGGCGCTGTCCGATGCCGAGCTGCGGCAACTGGCCGACGAGGTGCGGGCCGAGACGATTTCCGCCGTATCCGTCACCGGCGGCCATCTGGGCGCGGGGCTGGGCGTGGTGGAACTGACCGTCGCCGTGCATGCGGTGTTCGATACGCCGAAAGACAAGTTTATCCTCGATGTCGGGCACCAGAGCTATCCGCACAAGATCCTGACGGGGCGGCGCGACCGTATCCGCACCCTGCGGGCCGGTGGCGGGCTGTCCGGTTTTACCAAACGCAGCGAAAGCCCCTATGACCCGTTCGGGGCGGGGCACAGCTCCACCTCCGTTTCCTCGGCGCTGGGGCTGGCGATGGCACGCGAACTGGGCGGCACCACGCCCGAGGGGCTGGGCGACACCATTGCCCTGATCGGCGACGGCGCCATGTCCGCCGGCATGGCCTTCGAGGCGCTGAACCACGCGGGGCATCTGGGCAAACGGCTGTTTGTGATCCTCAACGACAACGACATGTCGATTGCGCCGCCGGTGGGGGCGCTGTCGTCCTATCTGTCGCGGCTCTATTCCGAAGAGGGGTTCCAGGAACTGAAATCTGCCGCCAAGGGCGCGGTTTCCCTGCTGCCGCCCCCGTTGCAGGAAGGCGCGCGGCGGGCCAAGGAAATGCTGAAATCCATGACCGTCGGCGGCACCCTGTTCGAGGAACTGGGCTTTTCCTATGTCGGGCCGATCGACGGGCACGATATGGAGCAACTGCTCTCGGTCCTGCGCACGGTGAAGGAACGCGCCGACGGGCCGGTGCTGATCCACGCGGTGACGAAAAAGGGCAAGGGCTACCACCCGGCCGAAGACAGCCCCGACCGTGGCCATGCCCGCGCGCGTTTCGACGTGGCGACGGGGGAGCAGGTCAAGGCGGTCTCGAACGCGCCGAGCTATACCAAAGTGTTTGCCGAAAGCCTGATTGCCGAGGCCGCCGGCGATCCGAAAGTCGTGGCGGTGACGGCCGCGATGCCCGACGGCACCGGCCTGAACCTGTTTGCCGAACGGTTTCCCAACCGCTGTTTCGATGTCGGTATTGCCGAACAGCACGCGGTGACCTTTGCTGCCGGTATGGCGGCGGGGGGGATGAAACCCTTTGTGGCGATCTATTCGACATTCTTGCAGCGCGGTTACGACCAGATCGTGCATGACGTGGCCATCCAGCGCCTGCCGGTGCGGTTCGCCATCGACCGCGCCGGACTGGTCGGGGCGGACGGGCCGACGCACGCGGGCAGCTTCGACATCGGCTTCCTTGCCAACCTGCCGGATTTCGTGGTCATGGCCGCGGCGGACGAAGCCGAACTGGTGCATATGGTGGCCACCGCCGCCGCGCTCGACGACCGGCCCAGCGCATTCCGTTTTCCGCGTGGCGAGGGCGTGGGCGTGGAAATGCCGGAACGCGGCATTCCGCTGGAAATCGGCAAGGGCCGGATGATTGCACAGGGCGAGCGCGTGGCGATCCTGTCCTTCGGCGCCCGTCTGGCCGAGGTGCAGAAGGCTGCCGAG
>JALSHL010000304.1 GCA_026982255.1 Paracoccaceae bacterium
CCCAGCGCCACCTGCCGCGCCACCGCCGGATCATGGGTGATGACCGAGGCCACGAGGCTCCCCATCCCGCGATTGGCAATGGCGATTGCATGGTCGAGGTCGCGATAGGGCATGATGGTGGAGACCGGTCCGAAGGCCTCGGTCCCGTGAACCTTGTCGGCTCCGTCGGGATCGGCGCAGTGGAACAGCATCGGCGGCAGAAAGGCGCCGTGGTCTGGGTCGGCGCCTGCCACCTCGAAATTGTCGGGGTCGCCGTAAACCCGCGTTGCCTCGGTGCCGATAATCGCCGCCTTGGCCAGCACATCGGCCTTTTGCGCGTTCGACACCAGCGCCCCCATGCGGGTTTCCTTGTCCGACGGGTTGCCGATACGGGTTTTCGCCAGCCGCTCCGACAAGGCCCCGATCACCGCCTGCACCTGCCCCTCGGGGGCAATGATCCGGCGGATGGCCGTGCATTTCTGCCCCGCCTTGACGGTCATTTCGCGGTGGATTTCCTTGACGAACAGATCGAATTCCGGCGTCCCCTCCACCGCATCCGGCCCGAGGATCGAGGCATTCAGGCTGTCCTGTTCCGCGACAAAACGGATCGAGTTGTGCAGGATATGCGGCGCCGAGCGCAGGGCAAAGGCCGTCTGCGCCGAGCCGGTAAAGCTGACCACATCCTGACAGGTCAGCCGCTCCAGCAGGTCGCCGGTGCCGCCGGTGATCAACTGGAACGACCCTTCGGGAAAGATACCGCTGTCGATCATCAGGCGGAACGCCGCCTCGGTCACATAGCTGGTTGCCGTCGCCGGTTTCACAATCGCCGGCACACCGGCCAGCAGCGTCGGGGCGAGCTTTTCCAGCATCCCCCAGACCGGAAAATTGAACGCATTGATATGCACCGCCACCCCTTGCAACGGCGTGCAGATATGCTGCCCCAGAAACGAGCCGGAGCGCGAGAGCTGCTCTACCGGACCGTCCAGAAACACATGCCCGTCCGGCAATTCCCGCCGCCCCTTGGAGGAAAACACAAACAGCGTGCCGACGCCGCCGTCGATGTCGATCATATTGTCGGCTTGCGTCGCGCCGGTCTGGAATGACAGGTCATAAAGCGCCTGTTTGTTGTCGTTCAGATGCTGCGCCAGCGCCTTCAGCCGGTAGGCCCGCTCGTGAAAGGTCAGCGCCCGCAGGGCAGGGCCGCCGACATTGCGCGCGAAATCCAGCATCGCCTGAAAGTCCAGCGCGCGGTTTCCGGCGGTGGCGATCACCTCGCCGCTCACCGCGCTTTCGATTGGCCGTGCGCCCTCGCCGGGGGCGATCCAGCGACCGGCGGCGAAACTGTGGATTTGCATAATGCTCATGGAAAATATCCTCGGTTACATCTGGCTCGGCAGATAAAGGGAAATGGCGGGTATGCCGACCAGCAGCGCCAGCCGGAACAGGTCGAAAATCCAGAACGGGGTCACCCCGCGGAAAATCGTGCCGGTAGAGACATTGCCGACCACCCCCTTCAGGATGAACACGTTCAACCCGACAGGCGGGGTGATCAGGCTGATCTCGGTCACCACCACGACCACGATGCCGAACCAGACCGGATCGTAGCCGAGCGAGCTTACCAGCGGGAAAAAGATCGGCACGGTCAGCAGCAGCATCGACAGGCTTTCGAACACCATGCCCAGCAGCAGGTAAACCGCGATGATCATGATCATCACCGCCATCGGCGACACCGACCAGTTGGTGACGATCTGGATCAGGGCTTCGGGCAGGCCGGCCAGATTGACGAAGTTGGAAAAGATCTGCGCCCCGATCAGCACGCCGAACAGCGCGGCCGAGGTGAACGTGGTTTCCTGCAACACCTCCAGCGTATCCTTGAACGTCAGATTACCGCGGCTGAGCGCGATCAGAAACGCGCCCATTGCGCCCATGCCTGCGGCCTCGGTCGGGGAAAACGTCAGGTTCAGCGGTTCGAAATCCAGTGCGCCATACAGCCCGCCGATAACCAGAAAGAACAGCAACAGCACGGCCCAGACACCGCGCAGGGCCACCAGCCGCTCGCGCCAGCTTGCCTTTTCCCCCGCTGGACCGGCGGACGGGTCGCGAAACACCGACCAGCGCACTGCGAACAGGTAGAACAGCACGCCCAGCAGTCCGGGCAAAATCCCGGCGATGAACAGCTTGCCGATAGAAGTTTCCGTCAGCAGGCCATAGATCACCAGAATAACCGACGGCGGAATCAGGATCCCCAGCGTTCCGCCCGCTGCAATCGAGGCCGTGGACAACCCGTCGGAATAGCCATAGCGCCGCATTTCCGGCATCGCGACCTTGGACATGGTGGCCGCTGTTGCCAGCGACGATCCGCAAATCGCCGAAAACCCGCCACAGGCCACCACGGTTGCCATCGCCAGACCGCCGCGCATATGGCCGAGGAAAGCATTGGAAACCGCATAAAGCTCGCGGCTCAACCCGCCCTTGTTTACAAACAGGCCCATCAGGATAAACAGCGGCACGACAGACAGGCTATAGCTTTGCGCCGTGTCCATCACCTGCCGCCCGACCATGGACATGGCGCCGTTGAAACCGCGTTCGTTCATATAGCCGACCATACCGACCAGCCCCATGGCAAAGACGATCGGCATCCGTAGCAGAACCAGAACAAGAACGGCGGCAAAACCTATAAGGGCAAGAGTCATCGTTTGACCTCCAGCAACGCGGGTTTGAACAGAAGCACCAGCCCCTCGACAATCAGGATCAGGGCAGTAAGGGCGGTGAAAACGGCAATGAACCAGCCGATATAGAATTGCGGAATCGCCAGATATTCGGTGACATCGCCGTAATCGCGCGCCCGTTCGGCCAGCACCTGCACCCGCATCGCGGGCCAGACCAGCATCACGCCGCTGGCCAGCGTCACCAGCCCGTCACGCAGGTTGGACAGGCGGTAGCGTTTGAAAAGACTGTCGGTCAGGTCAACGGTGATATGCTCGCGCCGGGCGGAAACCACCGGCATCACGGCAAACACCATGATTGCCATCAGAATGCGCGTCAGTTCGGTCGCAGCCTCGATCGGCGCGTTAAAGACAGAGCGCAGGACAACATCGGAAAACGTCATCAGCATCAGGATAAAAAGCGCGGCAGAGGCCAGCAGAACCGGCGCAACAGCGGCTTTTCGCAATATCTGGATCAGGGATTTCATCGGATCTCTCGTATGGGGTCAGGGCAGGCGAAGACCGCCTGCCCCAGTCTCGGATTAGTAGTTCGCCATGGTTTCCTTGACGAAATCATAGGCCGCCTGCGCGTCCACGCCCTTGGCATCCAGTTCCGCCAGAACCTTGGCGGTCACGTCGGCCTGAATGGCGGCAAAGGCTTCCATATCCGCGGCCGAGGCCTCGGTGATGACATTGCCGTCGGCGGCGAGTGTGGCATCACGGCCGATCTGGTCGATCTCGTCCCAGATTTTGCCGATTTCCCGCGACAGCGGCTCGCCGAACACTTTTTCTTCCAGCGCCTGCCGGATGTCCTCGGGCAGGTTGGCGAAAGTGTCCTCGTTCATGATGAAGGCGAAGGAGCCACGATACAGCCCGCCCGGAATTTCATACACATAGGGCGCCACTTCGGTCAGCTTGAACCCTTTGCGCGATTCAAACGGCATCACCACACCGTCCGCGGCGTTGGAGGCCAGCGTCTCGTAAACTTTCGGGGCCGGAACCTTGATACCGGTCGCGCCCAGCGCCGCGCCGACGTCACCGCCAACACCGCCCGGAATACGGATTTTCAGACCGGCAATCTCGTTCAGCGCGGTCACTGGATTGACCGTGTGCAACTGCGCCGGACCGTGGGTGTTGAGGCTGATCAGCTTGACGCCGCGATGCTCGTTCAGCGGTTTCAGGAATTTCTCGTAAACCCGCCAGTCGGCGACCGAGGCCGCCTCGGCAGAGCCCTCATAACCCGGCAGCTCGATCAGCTTGGTGCCGGTGAAACGCCCGGCCTGATAGCCGTGGAAAATGATCGAGACATCGGCAGCGCCATCCATGATCAGGTCCATCTGCGCCGGCGGCGGTGCGATACCCAGTTTCAGCTCGGCAGTGACGCGCCCGTCGGTGGCTTCCTCGACCATCTCGATGAATTTCGGCCACATCTTGGCGTTGATCCCGTGCGTGGGCGGTGCCCAGCTGGAAATCGTCAACGTATATTCCTGCGCAAAAGCCGCCGATCCGGCCAGCGCCATCGCGGCCCCTGCCAGCAGCGTTGTCAGTTTCTTCAGTCCGGTCATGGTTTCCTCCCTAAAGACCAGCGGCAAATTCAGCTCAACAATGTGGAAATCTTCCACGAGCCGGGGCTTTGCCGCGCGACGGCCCCCATCCACCAGGATATTTCGTCAATGCCGACTTCCTCGGCATAGTGCATCGGCCCGCCGCGCCAGCGCGGAAAGCCGTAGCCGTGTATCTGGACCATATCGACGTCCGAAGGGCGCTCCGCGATGCCTTCCTCGACAATCCGCGCGCCCTCGTTGACCAGCGCCGCCACAACCAGATTGGCGATCTGGTCCTGCGAGAAATCGCTGCGTTCGATGCCGTTTTCCGCCGACCAGTTCTCGATCAGCGCCTCCACCTCCGCATCGCGGAGCGGCTTGCGCCCGCCCTCGTATCTATACCAGCCCTTGCCCGCGCGCTGGCCCAGCCGCCCGCCCTCGCACAGCATATCACCCAGCGGGATATAGCGTTCCGCCGGATCGCGCGTTGCCGCCTGCCGTTTGCGGTTGGCCCAGGCGATCTGCAATCCGGTCAGGTCCTGCAACTCATACGGTCCCATCGGCATACCGAAGGCCCGCATCGCCGCATCGACCTGATAGGGCAGACACCCGTCCGCCAGCAGGTAATCCGCCTGCCGCCGATAGGCCGCGAGCATCCGGTTGCCGATAAACCCGTCGCAAATCCCCGACAGCACCGGCACCTTGCGCAAACGCTTGCCGAGCGCAAACCCCGTCGCCAGCACCTCTGCCGAGGTCTCCGGCGTTTTCACGATCTCCAGCAGTTTCATGATGTGTGCGGGCGAAAAGAAGTGCAGCCCCAGACAGCGCGCCGGATTGCCGATCCCCGCAAAAATCTCCTGCGGGTCGAGGTAGGACGTATTCGTCGCCAGAATCGCCTCGCCACCGGTTTCGGCGGCCAGCGAGGCGAACACGGCGCGTTTGACGTCCAGATCCTCGAACACCGCCTCGATGGCCAGATCGGCCCCGCGCGCCGCCGCATACTCCGCCCCGGCCGAGAATTTTTCCAGCAAGGCATCGCGCTTTTCGGCCGAGCTTTTGCCCCGTTTCACCGCGCCATCCAGAATCCCGCGCACCCGTTCGGCCCCTGCTTCGGCTGCCGCGGCATCGCGTTCGATCATCGCCACCCGCAAGCCGCCGTTCAGGCAGGCCGCCGCGATACCGGCCCCCATCAGACCACCGCCGACCACAACCACGCGCGAAATATCGCGCGGCGTCACACCCTTGATCGCATCGGGTTTTGCCACCGTCCGTTCGGCAAAAAACGCATGCCGCAGCGCCCGCGATTCAGCCGCGTTGCGCAAGGCCAGATGCAGTTCGCGCTCGTGTTTCTGTCCGCTGGCAAAATCCGTCTCGCAGGCCCGTTTGACCGCATCGAAATTGTGCAACGGCGCGGCCTGCCCCTTGGCCCGCTTGCGCACGGTCAGGCGCTTTTCCGTGAAAAACTCCGGCTCCGGCAGGGTGATTTTCCGCTGGCTGACCGGCACGGGGACATCCGGCAGGATCGCCGCGAAATCCGTTGCCGCCTGCACCACATCGCCCGGAACCACCGTGTCCAGCGCGCCGAGCGCCCGCATCTCCGCCGCCGGTTTCATCATACCGGTGCAGCACATGTCTATTGCGGCTTCCACTCCGACCAGACGGGGCAGGCGCTGCGTGCCGCCCGCGCCGGGGATCAGCCCGACGTTGACTTCCGGCAGGCCGAAGCGCGTGCTCTCGGCGGCAATGCGAAAGGCGCAGCCCATGGCGATCTCGAACCCGCCGCCCAGCACGGTGCCGTGCATCGCCGCAATCCACGGCACAGGGCAGGCTTCAATCGCCGCGACCACATCCGGCAAATGCGGTTCCACCGGCGGCGCGTCGAATTCCGACATATCGCCACCGGCAATAAACGTGCGCCCCGCGCAGGACAGCACCGCCGCCTTCGCATCGCTGGCGGCCACGGCCTCCACCGCCGCCAGCAACCCCGCCCGCACAGTGGTAGAGGTCGCGTTCACCGGCGGGTTGTCGATGGTGACAAAGGCCAGATCATTTTCAAAACGGGTCGTTACAACAGTCACGATTCACCTGTGATTCCAAATCAGCAGCCATTACTATTGACCAACCGGTCGGTTTATGCAAATGTTTTGTCAACACCGGCGCAAAGGGGGAAAAATGACAATAACCGCACAGGAACGCGCCCGCCGCTCGGCCGAGGCCATGTGGTCCACCGACGGCGCCTCGCAATGGCTGGGGATGGAGGTCGTCTCGGTCGGCCCCGGCACCGCCACGCTGAAAATGACGGTGCAGCAGCACCACGCCAACGGCCACGGCATGTGCCACGGCGGCATCACATTTTCACTGGCCGACAGCGCCTTTGCCTTTGCCTGCAACAGCTACAACCGGATCGTGGTGGCGCAGCACAATTCCATCACCTATCTGGCCCCCGCCATGGTCGGCGACACCCTGACCGCCACGGCAACCGAGGTCGCCCTCGCCGGTCGCAGCGGCATTTACGACGTGCGCGTCACCAACCAGAACGACAAAACCATTGCCGAA
This sequence comes from Paracoccaceae bacterium, assembly GCA_026982255.1. Lineage (GTDB taxonomy): Bacteria > Pseudomonadota > Alphaproteobacteria > Rhodobacterales > Rhodobacteraceae > NORP23. The sequence goes on from JALSHL010000304.1 coordinate 6,785, forward strand.
TTCCGTGGCAATTCCCGTATCATCAAGGGACAACATTTCGAGGAACCAAAATGAAAGACCTGACTCCGCGCAAACAAGACCTCGATCCGATCGAAATCGCCTCGCGCGACGAAATCTCGGCGTTGCAGCTCGACCGGATGAAATGGTCGCTGAAGCACGCCTATGACAATGTGCCGTTCTACAAACAGAAATTCGATGCGGCGGGCGTGCATCCCGACGACCTGAAATCCCTGTCGGACCTTGCGAAGTTCCCCTTCACGGTGAAACAGGACCTGCGCGACAACTACCCCTTCGGCATGTTCGCCGTCCCGCGCGAGCAGATCCGCCGCATCCACGGGTCTTCCGGCACCACCGGTCAGCCCACCGTTGTCGGCTATACCGAGCGCGATCTGGACATGTGGGCCACGGTCGTTGCCCGTTCCCTGCGCGCCAGCGGCACGCGGCCCGGTGATGTGGTGCATGTGGCCTATGGTTACGGCCTGTTTACCGGCGGGCTGGGCGCGCATTACGGGGCGGAGAAACTCGGCTGCACCGTGGTGCCGGTTTCCGGCGGCATGACCCCGCGACAGGTGACGCTGATCGAGGATTTCAAGGCCTCCACCATCATGGTCACCCCGTCCTATATGCTCTCGATCCTCGACGAATACCGCAAACAGGGCCGCGACCCGCGCGAAAGCCCGCTCGACGTCGGCATTTTCGGCGCCGAGCCGTGGACCAACGCCATGCGCGCCGAGGTCGAGGAAGCCTTCGATATGCACGCCGTCGATATCTACGGCCTGTCCGAGGTCATCGGCCCGGGCGTCGCCAACGAATGCGTGGAAACCAAGGACGGCCTGCACATCTGGGAGGATCACTTCTACCCCGAGGTCATCAACCCCGAAACCGGCGAACTGGTTGCCGAGGGCGAGCAGGGCGAACTGGTTTTCACCTCGCTGACCAAAGAGGCCTTCCCGATCATTCGTTACCGCACCCGCGACCTGACCCGCCTGCTGCCCGGCACCGCCCGTTCCATGCGCCGGATGGAGAAGATCACCGGCCGTTCCGACGACATGATCATTCTGCGCGGCGTCAACGTATTCCCGACCCAGATCGAGGAACAGATCATGGCCGTCCACTCCCTCGCCCCGCATTTCCAGATCGAACTGGTGCGCAAGGGCCGCATGGACGCGATGATCGTCAACGTCGAATCCACCGAGGCCGCCGCCAGCGAGGCCGCGCGCGAGGCCTCGGCCCACCTTCTGGCCAAACGCATCAAATCCGTAGTAGGAGTCTCGGCAACCGTGAACGTCGCCGAACCGGGCAATGTGGCCCGCTCGCAGGGCAAGGCCGTGCGTGTCATCGACAACCGCCCGAAGGAGTAGCCCGTGGCCAGAACCATTGCCAAAGACCACGACGAAAAGCGCCACCTTATCCAGCACACAGCGGCGAAAGTCTTTGCCGATACCGGCTTCGACCGCGCCTCCATGACGCAACTGGCGCAGGCCTGCGGCATCTCAAAGGCGGCGATCTACCATTACTACGACAGCAAGGACGACCTGCTGTTCGATATTCTGGAAACC
>JALSHL010000305.1 GCA_026982255.1 Paracoccaceae bacterium
GTGCCATGCTGGCGATCGGCAATGCGGCGATCATGGCGGGGTCTGCCTATTACGAGATGGCGGCCACGGCAGAAGATGCCCGAAACGCTGCCGATGGGCTGGTGACCTCCTCCCGCGAAATGGCGCAGGCGGCAACCGCGCCGCTCACCTCCATGCAGGCCCTGCGTGATGCCATGAAAGCCAGCGCAGAGGATGGCGAGAGCGGCCTTGCAGGAACCACGACCGCTGCCGAGGTTCTGTCCCGAGCGGTCACCGGTGCGGGTGGGGCCGCGCGTGCTGCGGCCGAGGTTGCCAAAACCGCATGGGACATGGCCGCAGATTCCCTTAAGGATTACGCCACCAAGGCTGCCAATGTCGGAAAAGGGATCGGCGATGCTCTGGTCGGAGCCTTCGCCAGCGCCGAAAACGCCATCGGTGAATTTGTCAAAACCGGCAAGCTGGATTTCCGGTCGCTGGTGACGTCCTTGCTGGCCGATCTTGCAAAGCTGTCGGCACGCAAGTTCATCCTCGGACCGCTGGCCAATGCTTTGTCGGGCGCGCTTGGCAATCTCGGCGGTATTTTCGCACCGGTGCTGCATGCGGGCGGGTTGGTTGGCGGGGTCGCGCCGCAAAGAATGGTACCCGCCATGGCCTTTGCAAATGCGCCCCGCATGCACAGTGGCGGATGGGCGGGTCTCAAGCCTGACGAAGTGCCCGCCATCCTGCAAAAGGGCGAGCGGGTGTTGAACCGGCGCGAGGCTGCACAATACGGCACCGGCAGTTCCCAAAACATCACCATAAACATCCAGACCCGCGACGCCGAGAGCTTCCGGCAATCGCGCACCCAGGTTTCGGCCGACATTGCCCGCGCTGTCGCCATGGGTCGGAGGGGCATGTGAGGGCTTCCCGAAAAGTGGGAACCGGTTTTCGGACAAGAAGCATGAACAAGGATAAATCTTGATGGCGTTTCACGAAGTCCGCTTTCCCGACAATATCAGCCGTGGCGCGCGTGGTGGCCCCGAACGGCGCACCCAGATTGTCGAACTGGCCTCGGGCGACGAGGAACGCAACGCCAGCTGGGCCAATTCTCGCCGCCGCTATGACGCCGCCTATGGCATCCGGCGCGCCGACGATCTGGCTGCCGTGGTGGCGTTTTTCGAGGCACGTAACGGGCGGCTTTACGGGTTTCGCTGGAAGGATTGGGGTGATTACAAATCATGTTTGCCGTCGGGTGTGCCTGCGGCAACCGATCAGGCGATCGGCATTGGTGATGGGACGACCACGGCGTTTCAGCTGGTGAAGGCCTATTCCTCCGGCGCACAAACGTGGACGCGGACAATCACAAAACCGGTTTTGGGCAGCGTGGTCGTGGCGCTGGGCGCTGTGGAACAAGCCAGCGGCTGGGTGGTGGATACAACGACGGGGTTGATCACATTTGCCGCAGCCCCGACAAATGGTGCAGCGATCAACGCTGGGTTCCAATTCGATGTACCGGTGCGTTTCGACACTGACCAGCTCGACGTCACCCACGATATCGAGCGCCTCGGGTCCATCACATCCATACCGCTAATCGAGGTCCGCCGATGAAGTCCTTCCCCCAATCCCTGCAAACCCATCTCGATTCCGGCACGACCACGCTCGCCTGGTGCTGGCGGCTCACCCGCAATGACGGGGCGGTGTTCGGCTTCACAGATCACGATCGACCCCTAACGTTTGACGGCACCACATTCGAGCCGGAATCCGGTTTCACCGCCTCGGAAATCCGCGCTGGTTCCGACCTGTCGGTCGATGCGCAGGAGGCCGAGGGCGTGCTGACCTCCACCACCATCACCGAGACCGATATTCTCGATGGCCGCTGGGACAATGCCATGGTGGAAATCTGGCGGGTCAACTGGGTCGACACCACCAGCCGTGCCTTGCTGCGGCGCGGGGCCATCGGTCAGGTCCGGCGCGGGCGGCTGCATTTCGTGGCGGAGATGCGGAGCCTCGCCCATGTGCTGGGCCAGACCCTCGGGCGGACGTTTCAGGCGAGTTGCGATGCGGCATTGGGGGATGTCCGTTGTGGCGTCGATCTGAACGCGCCCGCTTTCAAGGCATCGGGCACTGTGGTTTCGCTGTCGGGCGATCGCGGCTTTGCAGTTTCCGGCCTTTCGGGCTTTGCCGAGGGCTGGTTTGCGCTCGGCACCCTGCAATGGCTGACCGGTGCCAATACCGGACGCAAGGCCGAGGTGCTGGGCCACGCCAGTGTAGGCGCGGATATAAACATCACTTTGCTCGAGGCCCCTGTGCGCCCGGCAGAAATCGGCAACACCTTCAACATCTTCGCCGGGTGCGACAAGCGGTTTGAAACCTGCCAAGCCAGGTTCGCCAACGCCGTCAATTTCCGTGGTTTCCCGCATATCCCGGGGCAGGACACCATTATCCGCTACGCGGCCAAGGGCGACGCCAACGTGGGGTCGGTGTTATGACGGGCGCTCGAAACACAGCACCGGCGCAGATCGTCAAATCCGCCCGCCACTGGATCGGCACGCCCTATCACGATCAGGCCTCGATCCGCGGTGTGGGTTGCGACTGCCTCGGGCTGCTGCGTGGCGTCTGGCGCGATGTGGTCGGCCCAGAACCGATGCCCGTGCCACCTTATTCCCGCGACTGGGGCGAAACGGGACCGGTCGAGGTGTTGGCCGAGGCCGCACGGGCGGCAATGCAGGAGCTGGACGTTGCGGAGGCGCGCACCGGCGACGTCATCCTGTTTCGCATGCGTGCGGGCGCGATTGCCAAGCATGTCGGAATACTGTCCGGCACCGACAGCAGTGTGCACTCGCACCGCAGCGGGTGGTCCAGCCGCAGTGCGCGCTCGCACTTTATTCATGCCTATGAACGCACTGGTGTGATCGAGGAGCATCTGACGCCCGCCTGGCAGCGCCGCATTGCCTTCGCTTTCCGTTTTCCTATGAGGTAAGTCATGGCTTCCATTCTATTAGCTTCTGCCGGCGCGGCCATCGGTGGCAGCATCGGCGGGGCCATCCTTGGTGTGTCGGCCGCCACCATCGGCGGCGCGATCGGCTCCTTCGCGGGGTCAATGATCGACAGCTGGATTGTCTCGTCACTCGCCCCCGGGCAGCGGATCGAGGGCCAGCGGCTGGAAAACCTGACCCTCACCACCTCGACAGAAGGGGCTGTGATCCCGCATATTTATGGCCGCATGCGCATCGGCGGCAATATCATCTGGGCCACGGATTTCACCGAGATTGTCAATACGACCACCCAGGGTGGCGGCAAGGGCGGCGGGCCGAAGGTGACCACCACGGCCTATCTTTATTCCGCCTCTTTCGCGGTGGCGCTGTGCGAGGGGCCAATCTCGGGCATCGGGCGCATCTGGGCTGATGGCAAACCGCTCGATCTCTCCGGCATCACATGGCGGATTTACAACGGCGACGAGACCCAGCAACCGGACCCATTCATCGAAGCTAAAATGGGCACGGGCAACGCCTATGTGATGTTCGAGGAATTGCCGCTGGAACAATTCGGCAATCGTATCCCGCAGCTTTCCTTCGAGGTTTTCCGCCCCGTTATCGAGCCGGATACCGCCGAGGGCATGATCCGCGCCGTTACCATGATCCCGGGCACGGGCGAGTTCGTTTATGCCACCGAGGGCATTTCCCGTGGCTCCGGTGGTAATACCGCATCCGAGAATGTTCACACCACCAATGCCGTGCCCGATATCGTCGCGGCGCTCGACCAGTTGCAGGCCGCCGCGCCAAACCTTGAGAGCATCAGCCTCGTGGTCAGCTGGTTCGGCACCGACCTGCGGGCCGGGAACTGCCAGCTCAAACCCGGGGTCGAGAACACCACCAAGATTACCACACCCAAAAGCTGGGTGGTGAATGGCGTCACGCGTGTCGGTGCTCATGTGATCAGCCTCGATGCAACCGGCCGTACGGCCTATGGCGGTACACCTGCGGATTTTGCGGTGGTGCAGGCCATTCAGGAAATCAAGGCGCGGGGTCTGCGGGTTACCTTCTATCCCTTCCTGCTGATGGACATTCCGGAAGGCAATACGCTACCCGATCCTTATTCCGACAATGCAGCTACAACTGGCCAACCTGCTTACCCGTGGCGCGGACGGATCACCTGTTCTCCGGCGGCAGGCTACGCGGGCACCGTGGACAAGGCCGCTGCGGCTACCACACAGGTTTCCGCATTCTTCGGTAATGCGCAGGTTTCCGACTTCGCGGTCAGCGGCGAGACCGTTGCCTGGACCGGAGGTTCTGACTGGGGCTACCGGCGGATGATCCTGCATTACGCCCACCTCTGCGCGGCGGCTGGCGGGGTGGATACCTTCCTGATCGGCTCGGAACTGCGCGGCCTGACCACAATTCGGGATACCGCCACAAACTATCCCGTTGTATCCGCGATGAAGCAATTGGCCGGTGATGTAGCCGGTATTCTCGGTCCCAGCACCGCCATTAGCTACGCCGCCGACTGGTCGGAATATTTCGGGCATCAGCCGACGGACGGCTCCAGCGATTTGTTCTATCACCTCGATCCATTGTGGGCCGATCCGGACATAGATTTCATCGGCATCGACAATTATCTGCCACTGTCGGACTGGCGCGACGGCTTTGACCATGCGGATACGCAGGCGGGTTGGACCTCGATTCGTGATCCGGGCTACCTGCGCAGCAATATCGAGGGTGGTGAAGGGTTCGACTGGTTCTATGCCTCCGATGCCAATCGCAGCGCCCAGGTCCGCACACCGATTACCGACGGGGCCTACAACAAGCCATGGGTATTTCGCCCCAAGGACATCCGCGCGTGGTGGAGCAATGCACATTATGACCGCCCGGGCGGGGTGGAAAGCGCATCCCCCACCGAGTGGGTGCCGCAATCCAAGCCGATCCGCTTTACCGAGCTGGGTTGTCCGGCCGTCGATCGCGCCACCAACCAGCCGAATGTGTTTTATGACCCGAAGTCGGCCGAGAGCGCGCTGCCGCATTTCTCGCGGGGCTGGCAGGATGAAGCCATCCAGCGGCGCTATATCGAGGCCATGCTGAGCTATTGGGGTGATCCGGCCAATAACCCGACCAGCAGCGTCTACACCGCCCCGATGATCGACATGGGTGATGCTGCCGTCTGGACATGGGACGCGCGGCCCTATCCGGATTTCCCGGCGCGCGAGGATGTCTGGGCCGATGCGCCGAACTGGCGGCTGGGACATTGGCTGAACGGACGTTTGGGGGCTGCCGGCCTTGGCGCACTGGTGCGGGAGCTTTGCCGCCGGGCGGGGCTGGAGGATGCGCTGATCGATGTGAACGCGCTTTCCGACACCGTGCCGGGCTTTGTGATTTCGGCACTCGAAAGCCCGCGCGCCTCGATTTCAACGCTGGCGCGGCATTTCGGGTTTGATGCGGTGGAAAGCGGCGGGGTAATCCGGTTTGTTACGCGCAGCCAGCAGGCAGTGTCCACAATCAATCCTGACGACATGGTGGCTGCACAAGGCGACGTCATGGAACTGACCCGCGGGCAGGAAACCGAACTGCCACAAGCGCTCAAATGGCAATTGGTGCGCCCCGATGAGGAATATGACGCAGCCACCGTCGAGGCGCGCCGCGTCACGGTGGAAGCCGCCCGCGTGACCTCGGAGAGCTTCCCGCTGGCCGTGTCGCTGGAAGAGGCCGACCGGCGTTGCCGTCGTGCCTTGATGGAAGGCTGGGTTGGGCGCGAGACCCTGACGGCCAAATTGCCGCCGTCAAGCTTGTCGCTTGATCCCGGCGATGTGGTCAGTCTGGATAATGATGGCCGCCTGATAGATTATCGCATCACCCGCATTGGCGATGCCGGCGCGTGCTCCGTTGAGGCGATCCGCACCGACACCACGGTTTACGACCTGCCACCGGGGCAATACCGACCGGCGAACCTGCCAGGGGCCACCGTTTATGGTCCGGCGGAGATTGCCCTGATGGACTTGCCGCAAATTTCTGATGCCGTTCCAGCACATCGGCCCTATGCGGCGGTATTTGCAAAGCCATGGTATGGCACGGCTGCCGTCTGGCGCAGTGCGGATGCCTCCGGCTTTGCCCTGCTCGATACCATCGGTCAGGCGGCGCAGATTGGCACGCTGGTTGCCGATCTGCCAGCCGGTCCGCTCCACCGGTTTGACCATGGCAATGAACTGCTGCTGGATGTTTCCTCCGGCACACTGATCAGCGTCACCGATACGGAACTATTTGCCGGAGCCAATGCACTGGCAGTGGAAAGCACGCCCGGCATCTGGGAAATCATCCAATTCGGCAATGCCGAACTGGTCGCCGTCGGTCATTATCGCCTGACCCGTCTGCTGCGCGGCCAGAGGGGCACCGGTGATGCCATCGGCAATCCGGCGCTGTCTGGTGCGCGGGTTGTAATGTTGGGCTCCGGCATCCAGCCGCTCTCCATTGCCGAAGCAGATCTCGGCCTGCCGTGGAACTGGCGCATCGGTCCGGCCAGCGCTGCCCCCTCCGATGCAATCATGCAGGCCAAAACATTCACCCCGAACGGGCGCGGGTTGATGCCCTTCGCACCAGCGCAGATGCGAATGCGGCGGGAAGCAAACGGCGATCTGTCGTTGCGCTGGTTGCGGTGCGACCGGTCACTTTCAGCCGACAGCTGGGTGCTGACCGATGTGCCCATGTCGGAAGCCACCGAGGCCTATGATCTGGAAATCCTGTCCGGTGCAACCGTCAAGCGATCCTTGACCGTTGCCAGCCCCGTCTTCACCTACACCGCCGCCATGCAGGTCCCCGATTTCGGCGGGCCGGTCAACAGCCTCTCGGTTCGCATCTATCAGATCGGCGCGCTCGGTCGGGGTGTGCCGCACCTCAAAACTCTCACCATCAAGGAAAGCCTATGACCAATACGCCGAACCTGTCCCTGCCGTATCTGGCCGCCGCGCAGGCGCAAAAGCATGTCACCGTCAACGAGGCCCTGGGCCTGATCGACGCGCTGGCCCAGATGGCAGTTGTTGCAGTTGGCGCAACAACTCCGCCCGGCACACCGGCCGAGGGGGAGCGCCACATCATCGGCAGCGGTGCCACCGGCGCATGGTCCGGCTGGGACAACAGCGTCGCGCTGTTTTCCGGCGGGGCATGGCTGCGCATGATCCCGCAGACCGGCTGGATGGCGTGGGATGTGTCAGCAAGCGAACTTCTTGTCTGGAACGGGTCCGCGTGGAATTCCTTTGTGCCGAACCTGCAAAACCTCTCCGGTGTCGGTATTGGCACCGCTTCGGACGCCACCAACAAGCTGGCGGTTTCCGCCGCCGCTACCCTGCTCAATCACGCTGGAAACGGCCACCAGCTCAAAATCAACAAGGCCGCCTCCGGTGACACCGCCAGCCTGCTGTTCCAGACCAACTGGTCCGGGCGTGCCGAGATGGGCACGGCAGGCAGTGACGATTTTGTCCTCAAGGTCAGCGCCGATGGCAACACGTTCCATGAAGCGATGAAGGCGGACGGCAATACCGGTGCGGCCAGCTTTCCAAACGGCATCGATCCCGAGCGCCGCAACATCGGCGGTCTGACCAAAGGCGGGGGCACCGACTGGTGGGGGCCGGTCGACCCGTTCATCGTGAGCTACAGCACCGGCTCGCAACAGGCCTTGTCGCAAAACCGGATGTATTTCATGGCGTTTTTTGTCGACCGTCCGATCCAGTTGCTTGGCGCGTTCGTGACCCAACACACGGCTTCCACCACCGCAGGGGCGTTGCTGCGCTGTGGCATCTACAGGCTTGGCGCGCCCAATGGCGACAATTGGGATATCGGCGTGCGGGTGGCGGATTTCGGGACGCTGCCGGCGGACGTGGCGGGGCACAAAATCTTCGATCTGGCCACGCCGCAAACCCTGACAAGAGGCTGGTATGTCACCACCATGGGCGTAAGCGGTGCGGGAGCCTACGCCCGCTATGGCCGCTGGATGACGCCCGGCCTGACTCGATACTACCCGCACAGTAGCGGCACCAACGCCTATCCCCGCGTCGTTGCCCCGCAGGTCTACCTCTATGAAAACGGCAGCAACGCCGAGATCACCGGTGGCTTGCCTGCCGCTTGGACCGGCAACCCCGTCAGCACCATGACCTCGACCAACAACTGGGTCTACCAGATGGTGTTCCCGAAGTGGCGCGAAGTCTGAACCACCTCGAATAAACAGGAGAAAATATGACCCCGCCCAAACTTGAAGCGGGCTTTGTGCGCATGCCCGAGGACGAATTCGAAGCCATGCTGGCCCGTGCTGCCGAACAGGGCGCACGCCGAGCCCTGGCCGATGTTGGTCTCGACGGTCCCGAAGCCGCCATCGACATCCACG
>JALSHL010000306.1 GCA_026982255.1 Paracoccaceae bacterium
GTAAGGGCTTCTTTACGGTTTGCGATTATGTGCAGAGTGCCCCGCCGTCCGGCCGGGCCAAGGTGAGGTAGACTATGACATCCGAAAAAACCAACGCGACCCTGTCCTTCGACGACAAAACCCTGGAACTGCCGATGCGCAGCCCGTCTCTGGGACCGGATGTCATCGATATCCAGAAACTTTACGGCCAGGGCGGCGTGTTCACATACGACCCGGGGTTTACCTCCACCGCGTCCTGTGAATCCGCCATCACCTATATCGACGGCGACAAGGGGGAGCTGCTCTATCGCGGCTATCCCATTGACCAGCTTGCGGAAAAATCGCATTTCCTCGAGGTCTGCTACCTGCTGCTCTACGGTGAGCTGCCGACCGCCGAGCAGTTGAACGAGTTCGTTCCGCGCGTCACCCGCCACACCATGCTGCACGAACAGATGGCCTATTTCTATCGCGGGTTCCGTCGCGATGCGCATCCCATGTCGATTATCTGCGGCGTGCAGGGGGCGATGTCGTCCTTCTATCACGACTCCACCGATATCAACGATCCGTGGCAGCGCGAGGTCGCCTCGATCCGCATGATCGCGAAGATGCCGACCGTGGCCGCATGGGCCTATAAATACTCCATCGGGCAGCCGTTCATCTATCCGCGCAACGATCTGGATTACGCATCGAACTTCCTGCACATGTGTTTCGCCGTTCCGGCCGAGGAATACGTCGTCGATCCGATCATCGCCCGCGCCATGGACCGGATTTTCACGCTGCATGCGGATCACGAGCAGAACGCCTCCACCTCGACCGTGCGTCTGGCGGGGTCGTCCGGCGCCAACCCGTTCGCCTGTATCGCGGCGGGGATTGCCTGCCTCTGGGGGCCGGCACATGGCGGCGCCAACGAGGCCGCGCTCAACATGTTGCGCGAAATCGGCACCGTGGACCGCATTCCGGAATATATCGCCCGCGCCAAGGACAAAAACGACCCGTTCCGCCTGATGGGCTTCGGCCACCGCGTCTACAAAAACTTCGATCCGCGTGCCAAGGTGATGAAACAGTCGGCGGACGAGGTTCTGGGTCTGATGGGGATCGAGAACAACCCGACGCTTCAGGTTGCCAAGGAACTGGAGCGTATCGCCCTCGAAGACCCCTATTTCATCGAGAAAAAGCTCTATCCGAACGTCGATTTCTATTCCGGCATCATTCTGGACGCCATCGGCTTCCCGACCTCAATGTTCACGCCGATCTTCGCGCTGGCGCGCACTGTCGGCTGGATTTCGCAGTGGAAAGAGATGATCGCCGATCCGACCCAGAAAATCGGTCGCCCGCGCCAGCTTTATACCGGTGCGACGCATCGCGATTATGTGGATGTGGAAAACCGCTAACAGAAAAAACGCCGGAGCAACCCTCCGGCGTTTCTATTTTACGAACTCCAGCACCGAGCGCGCCGCCCGCAATCCGGGCGGCTCCCCGCCCTGCCCCAGCGCCTGCATGGTGGCGCGCATGGCGTCATGCTGTTCTGCTCCGGCCTGCGGGTCGGACAGCAGACGGTGGATGGCCGGATAGATCGTATCGGCGTTGCAATCCCTGAACAGGAACTCCGGCACCGCGCGGGTGTCGGTCACGATATTCACCAGCGTCACCGTCGAGACCAGCGCCATACGCCGCGTCAGATAACCGGTTATCGGGTTCATGTCATAGGCGATCACCATCGGAACATCGTTGGCCGCCAGCTCCAGCGACACGGTGCCGGACGTGGCCAGCGCCGCCGCGCTCCCCGCATAACAGGCGCGCTTTTCGGCCTCGGTTTCCTCCGGCGGGCGGCCGCGCGGATCGAGGATAATTGCGCCGCTACCGGCAAACATCTGTTGCAATTCCTCGACCCTGTTTGCGACCGACGGGATAATGACCCTGACCTCCGGCGCCTCTACGCCGAGGCGCAGGACCACATCGCGAAACACCGGCCCCATGCGCGCGACCTCTCCGCTGCGCGATCCTGGCAATACGGTCAGAACAGGCTGGTTCGGCCCGATCCCGTGCGCGGCCCGAAAATCGGCAACAGCCTGCGCATCGGCGCGCGGTTCGGCCACCACCGGATGCCCGACGAAATCCGCCGACATGCCCGCCTCCTGCATCAGCGGCGGCTCGAACGGCAGCAAGGTCAGCACATGATCAACCGAACGCGCCATTTTCACCGCCCGTTCAGGCCGCCATGCCCAGACCGAAGGCGCCACATAGTGAACCACCGGAATATCCGACACCGCCTTGACCTTCTTTGACACGCGCAGGCAAAAATCCGGACTGTCGATGGTGATCAGCGCCGTCGGCCCGAAAGCAACAGCCGCATCCGCGGATTGCTGCACGCGCCGCAAAAGATGGCGCAATTTCGGCAACACCTCGACAATGCCCATGATCGAGAGTTCCTCCATCGGAAACAGGCTTTGCAGCCCCTGCGCCTGCATCAGCGGGCCGCCGATTCCGGCAAATTCGACCGATGGCGACAGCTGTTGCAGCCCTGCCATCAGCGCCGCACCGAGACGATCGCCCGAAGGCTCGCCGGCGATGATGAAAAACTTCGGCGCCGGTGTCATTCTTCGGGCCTGCACCACAGGAAGAGACCCAGACGATCAGCCTCGGCCACCACCTCGTCCAGCCGCAGAACCATGACGCCGCCCGCTGCAATCGCCACACCGGCCAGCCCGGCGGCATGGGCCTTGCGCAGAGTTTCAATACCAATGGCCGGTAAATCGAAACGGAGATCCTGCCCGGGCTTGGGCGCCTTGAGCAGCACCCCACGCCCGTTTTTTGTCGTGTCCACCTGCCGCGTGGCCGCAACGAATTCCAGCATCCGGTCGGTGCCCTGAAGGGTTTCCAGTCCCAGACATAGCCCCCTGACCACGACCGCCCCCTGCCCGACATCCAGCCTGCCGAGGGCTTGAACCAGTTCGGCGGCCCGTGCGGCATCCTTCATGTCCACATCCGACGGGCGACGTTTCCCGAGGGTTCCGGCAGGCGGCAAAAGCGCCGGCAAAACCTCGTGCGCGGCCTCCATCGTAAAACCGGCATTCTCGAAAAGCCTCGCAACCTCGCGCAATACCGCGTCATCCCCTTTGCGTGTGCCGGTCAGCACCGATGCGGCCAGCTTTGCGCCGAGCATGTCCAGCTTGACGGGGTTGATCTCCGGCCGATTCATGGCACCGGCAAAAACAACAGCCCCGAAACCGTTTTTTTTCAGATGCTTGATAAGCCGCCCGGGCTTTTCCACCGGCGTCCGGTATGCAGGATGGCCTGCGGTCCAGTTCAGCGGTGTGCCCTCGATCTCGACGACGATATAGCGGCGGCCATTGTGAGCACAAGATTCGGCAAGCTGCTTCGGTAAATCGCCGGTTCCGGCAAGAATCGCAAGATCCGCCGCCTGCGCACCCGTCATGGGTCAGGCCCCGTTGCGCGGCATTAGAAAGGCGCGCTTGCTGTCGCTTTGCAGGAATTCCAGAACCTCCGCCACGAGCGGATTGCCGGCATATTCCTGCGCGACCTCCGCCATCCGGTCCTTGAAATTCCCCTCGTCCGCGAACAGCACACCGAAAGCGGCACGCAACTCGTTGATCGCGTCCTTGTCAATACCGCGCCGCCGCAAACCTACAAGGTTCAACCCTGCCAAATCCGCACGGCTGCCGTTGACAGCACCATAGGGGATCACGTCGTTTACGACCTTCAGCGCCGCACCGATCATGGCACCGCGGCCGACCTTGCAGAACTGGTGCACACCGGACAGGCCACCGATGATGACATCATCCTCGAGCACGACATGGCCGGCGACCGAGGCATGATTGGCCAGAATAACCCGGTTCCCGATCTGACAATCGTGCCCCACATGCGTCCCGAGCATAAACAGACAGTCGTCCCCGATCCGGGTGATCCCGCCGCCGCCCTCTGTGCCGGGATTCAATGACACGCTCTCGCGGATCATGCAGCGCGCACCGATTTCCAGAAAACTTTTCTCGCCGCGAAACTTCAGATCCTGCGGCTGGTGTCCGACCGAGGCAAACGGCCAGATACGTGTGCCCTCGCCCACAGTGGTATGGCCGGCCACTACAACATGGCTGAACAACTCGACGTCATCGCCAAGACGCACATCCGGCCCGACATGACAGAACGGACCGATCCGGCAACGCGCGCCGATCTGCGCGCCGTCCTCGATAACCGACGACGGGTGGATCGTAGAGGTGGGATCAATCGCCATCGCTCAGCCCCTGGCCGGTTCTTCCGGCGGCACGATCATGGCGGAGAACTCTGCCTCGGCCACCACCTTGCCGTCCACCTTGCCCTCGCCCCAGAATTTCCAGATCTTGCCGCGCCCGCGAATGACCGAGACATGCAGTTCCAGCACATCGCCCGGCCCGACCCGCTGGCGGAACTTGGTTTTGTCGAGCGTCATAAAGTAGACCAGCACACCGGTGTCGATCAGGTCCAGCGTTTTGGATACCAGCACCGCCGCCGTCTGCGCCATCGCCTCGACAATCAGCACGCCCGGCATGACCGGATGCCCCGGGAAATGGCCGTTGAAATGCGGTTCGTTCACGGTCACCATTTTGATGCCCACGGCGCTTTTGTTCACGACGATGTCCTGCACCCTGTCGATCAACAGGAAAGGATAACGGTGTGGGATCATCCGCTGGATTTCGGAAATATCGGCGCTCTGGACTTCTGTTTCGGGCGTATCGGTCATTGTGTCTGTTCCTTGGAGAGCAAATCGGGATTTTGCGCAAAAGCCTCGTTCAGCAAAGCAATCGCCTCGTCGGTTATATCCATATTCTTGTCGAACAAAAGCACAGAACGCCGGTCCAGAATAGCGCTGGCGGAATATTTTTGCAGCAAGCGGCTCAGAAACGGGGCCGAGAGTTCAAAAAAGCGCCTGCGATTCCGGTCGGATTCGCTTTGTAGCGCAAGATCCTTGTTGAGTTGTGCTTCCCGGGCGGCCTGCACCCGGGTATCGAATTCATCCGCCAGAGCGCGGAACGCTTCGGGGTCCATGCCCGGGCGCTGGTCGGTCAGGCGCCGTTCCTCTGTCTCGAAAGCCAGCTCAATGGCCCGGTTTTCCTTGATCAGCGCCTCGCGCTTGGCCAGAATTTCTGCGGCAAGCGCCTTGCCCAGATCGGTTTCCGAGAACAGCCGGTCCTGATCCAGCAGCAAAACCGGCTTGGGAAAAACCGTCGGAAAGGCAAACTGGGCCTGTGCCGGAACCGTATAGATGAATATCGACGCCAGAGCCGCCAGTATCAGCCGCAGAAATAGCCGCCCGCGCACCGACGCCTCCCTAGAACCGAGTGGAAATAGAGACACTGAAATTCTGGGTTACATCGTTCGGCTCATACAGGAGCGGGAAGGCATAGCTGAACTCCAGCGGGCCGATCGGCGTAGACCAGAACAGGCTCAGGCCGGTAGAGGCGCGCCAATACAAACTATCGTCGATTCCCGGCGGCGGACTATCCAGCCCCCAGACCGAACCGCCCTCGACAAAGACACCGCCATAGATGCCGTAGTCCTTCGGAAGGCCCAGGGGGAAGCTGCCCTGAATACGGGCAACGCTATAGAAATTTCCACCCAGGGAATCATTCGTGCCGGTATCACGCGGCCCCAGACCACCATTGGCAAAGCCCTTGAAGCTCTGCCCGCCGAGGAAGAACCGGTCGGTGATGCGCGTACCGCTTGCACCGGAAATCAGCGCGCCGCCTTCAAGCTCGCCGGACAGAATGAAGTTGTCGTCAAAGAACGACAGATACCCTTTGGCCCGCGCTACGGTTTTGGAATAGGAAACCTGCCCGCCAAGACCTGCGACCTCTCCCTCGAGGCTCACAACGTATCCGCTGGTCGGTTCAACCGTGGAGTTACGGCGGTCATACGTCAGCGTGGCCCCGAGCGCGGATGTCAGCAAGGCCCCCTGCTCTGCCAGAATGACAGGAGAAGCCGTTGCCGGCACGTCGCGGATTTCATCCAGCGACAGACGATAATCGAGGCGCAGGCGGGAATTCTCGCCCAACGGGAAAGCCAGACTCGGCTCGAACCCGATATTGGTGGTCTGGTAGGAGGATTCCGGTCGATCGACCTGGCGATAGTAAATACCGAAACCGGCATAGACATCACGCCCGAACAGCGCCGGTTCGGCAAAGTTGAAAGAAAGAACATTCGCGCGCTCGGCAATCGATAGGTCTAGCTGGAATACCTGCCCCCGTCCGAGGAAGTTCCGTTCCGAAATATTCAGGGAGCCGTTGAATCCGGATTCGGACGAATACCCGGCTCCGAAACCTACGCTGCCGGTGGCAATATCCTCGACCTCGACATCGACGATCGCCTTGTCCGGTGTCGACCCCTCGCGCACGGTGACGGATGTGTTTCCGAAAATCCCGAGCGCACGCAGCTTGTCCGCCGCTTCGGCCATCTTGCGCGGGTTGAAGGCATCGCCCTCGACAAAATCGAACTGCCGCCGGATAACCCGTTCGACGGTATTCGTATTGCCGCCGATATCGATGCGTTCGACATAAACACGGCGACCGTTCACCAGTTCGAAATCGACCGATACGGTGCGGTTGTCCTCGTCCTTGGTGAATTGCGGGTTTACACGCAGGAAAGGCAGCCCGCGCTTGACGGCCTCGGCCTCGATTTTTTCGATTACGTCCCGGACATCCTTGGCGCTATAAGCTTTACCTTCGCGGATGCGCACAAATTTCTCGAAATCCGCCGCATCGACGCCGGTAACAGCCGAGGACACCGAAGAGGATCCGAACCTGTATTTGAAGCCCTCGTTGAGCGAATAGGTCAGATAATAGGTGCTACGGTCCTCCGACAGTTCCGGCGTGGCCGAAAGCACTTCGAAATCTATATAGCCCCGGTTTTTGTAGAACTCGTCCAGCCTCTGTATATCGCGGGCGATCTTGCCGCTGTCTATGGTATCGCTTCCAAGAATGAACGACAGGAATCCGTCCTCGTTGGTCTCGATAACCCCGCGCAGTTTGCTGTCGGAAACAGCGTTGTTGCCAACGAAGCTGATCCGCGACACGCCGACACTTTGCCCCTCGGATATCTCGAAGACCAGATTCACCCGCCCCTCGGCAACCGGAATAATAACCGGACGGATAGTCACACCGGTATAGCCTTTGCCCGCATAATACTGCGAAATCCGCTGGGCATCGGCCTCGGCCGTCAGGCGGTTGAACGGTTTGCGTGCAGCGGAATCGACAATTGCGGCCAGAACCTCGTCCTTGACCTCCTTGTTCCCCTCGAAGGCCACGATGCTTACGGTCGGGTTTTCCACAACCGTGATGATCAGCGTGGAGCCTGAAACCCGCAAATCGACATTTTCGAACATGCCGGAGTCATACAAACGCCGCAGAACCGCATTGATGTCGGCAGGCGCCAGATTTTCACCGAGAATGACGCCGGCAAAGTCGGCAATCGCTTGCGAGGGAATCAGCTGATTCCCCTGAACCGAGATACTGCGGATGACTGCCGCCTCGGCCGTGGTTACCAGAAACGTCGTGGCCAAAAGCGGCGCCGCGAATTGCATTCCGAGGAAAGCGCTTGCAATACAGGATTTTACCGTGAGTTTCTCAACTGCCTGACGTTTCATAAAATATCGCCCATCCGCTAAACCGGCCCTGGAGCCGGGTGATTGTTACCGTCCACACTTCAAAATTTCAGTATGTCGTTATACGTCACAAATACCATTAATAACAGCACCATGGCGAGACCTATTGAGACAGCACGTTCAATTGTCTTGTTTGCCAGCGGCTTCCCGCGTATCGCCTCGAAGGCATAAAAGACCAGATGTCCGCCATCCAGCATCGGAATCGGGAACAGATTCAGCATGCCGATGCCGACGGAAATGACCGCGATAAACGACAAAAAGCTGATCACCCCCTGATTTGCCGTGGCTTGTGACATCTGGGCAATGCCGATCGGCCCCTGCAGGTTGGTGGGGCTGAGATCGCCGATGAATATGTGTTTGATCGCATTGAGCGAGGTCGCGATCACGCCGTAGACCTGCCGCGCCCCCAGCTCCAGCGCCTTCAGCGGCGAGGGCGTCTCGGTCGCCGGCAGAAATGCCGAGGAACCACTGACCCCGATCATCACCCGTTCTTCGAACCCGCCTTCACCGTCGGGATACTCGCGCAGCTTCGGGGTGATCGGCAAATCAATCGCCTCCCCGTCGCGCCAGACGGTCAGAACAATCTCCTTGTCCCGCGAGGCCTCGACGATTTTTTTCAAATCCATGAAGGTGACAAGGTCCTTGCCGTCAGCGGCAAGTATAATGTCCCCCTTCTTCAGCCCGGCC
>JALSHL010000307.1 GCA_026982255.1 Paracoccaceae bacterium
TGGCCGTGCAGATAGGTGCCGCCAGCGTCGCCGTTTTCATCGGCATTTCGGTAATGTTCGAATCCGCCCCGATAATCCGGGGCACCTAGCCAACCAGCACCAAGACCCAGACCACCAACGCCACGATAATGGCGAAAAACACCATCGCGCTGCCGATGTCCTTGGCCTTTTTCGACAATTCGTGATGGTCGCCGCTGACCCGGTCCACCACGGTTTCAATCGCGGTGTTGGCCAGCTCCATCAAAACAATGTTCCACGAGAACGCCACCACCATTGCCCGCTCCAGCCCGCTCAGGTCCAGCGCAAAAGCCAGAACCGTGGCCAACGCGGCCACGATGCTCCACTGGCGCATGCCTTCCTCGCTGCGCATGGCGGCGATAAAACCCTGCGTGGACCAGATCGCCGCATTGGTATTCCGGCGCAAAACACTTTTCACAAATCCCAACATGGACACATGTTAAGCAGCCCCACCCGCAATTGCCAAGCCCGCTTTACCCTTGCCTCGCCCGCCGTTGCATGGCAAACAATGCTGCAACGCAACCGGGAACAATGGAGATTGCAATGGCAACCGCCACACTGAACAAAACCCTGACCGAGGAAATCTGGCACGCCGAGGGCACCGCCCTCTGGGTCAAACGCGCCATCATGGTCATCGCCGGCATCGCCATTCTCGCGCTGTCCGCCAAAATCAAGGTGCCGCTGTCCTTCACACCGGTTCCGCTGACGCTGGGCACCTTTGCGGTGCTGACACTGGGCACGGCCTATGGCCCGCGCATGGGTCTGGTCACCATCATCGGCTATATGATCATCGGCGCGCTCGGCTTCGACGTGTTCTCCAAATCCTCGGCCGAGGTCAACGGCCTCACCTATATGCTCGGCTCCACCGGCGGCTATCTGGTCGGCTTCGTTCTGGCCACCGTGGCGCTCGGCTTCGGCGCCCGTCGCGGCTGGGACCGGAACGTGTTCACCATGGCGCTGATGATGCTGGCCGGCACGGCGCTCATCTACCTGCCCGGCGCGGCATGGCTGTCGCACCTCTACGGTTTCGACGCCTCCACTGCCTTTGCCAAGGGCGTGGCCCCGTTCCTCGTGGTTGACGCGATCAAACTGGCCCTCGCCGCCCTGATCGTTCCGGCTGTCTGGAAACTGGTTGGCAAGGCCCGCGGCTGATCCCGCCAACAGAATGCGAAAGGGGCGTCCTGCGGGGCGCCCTTTTTATATGAATTTGCGGAACAGCTTGGTGCGGTCGAACAGTTCTTCCAGCTCGCTCATCCGTTCCTTGGTGCTGTCCCACGTATGCCCCTGCACGCAGGCGACCATGGTTTCCACCAGCAACATCGTCACCGCATTGCTGTCCCATGCCGAGGGCGCCACGATCCGCGCATTGAACCGGTGCGTCGCACATTTCGACGCGGGCGAGCCCCACTGGTCGGTAAACAGCACGATCTCCACCCCGCGCGCCCTGGCCATCTCTGCCAACCGCAACAGATCGTGTTCATAGCGCCGGATGTCGAAGATCACCAATACATCGCCGGCCTTCATATCCAGCACATAATGCGGCCAGGCATTGGAATTCGACGCCACCAGCGTCACCCCCTCGCGCGCCACCTGCAAATGGGTGAACAGGTAATCCGCCAGCGCCCGCGTAATCCGCCCGCCAACAATATAGACCCGCCGCGCCGGATCGGCGAGCAACCCGCAAGCCCCGTCGAACTCCGCCGGATCGATCTGGCGCAGGGTGCGGCGCACGTTCTGCATCACCGCCTCGGCAAAACGGTTGAGGATATGTTCCTGCGGCGCATGCTCGGCCCAGATGTCGTGCTTGGAAATCGGGTTTGAAATCTGCGCTTCCAGCTCCCCCCGCAATGCCGCCTGAAACTCGGGATAGCCCTTGAAACCCAGCTTCTGCACCATCCGTGCTACGGTCGGCGTCGAAACTCCCGCCTTCTGCGCCACCCTCGTGATACTGGCCAGACCGGAGACCGGATAATTCTCCAACAGCGAATTCGCCAGTTGCCGTTCGGCCCGTGTCAGCGAATCAAAATGGTCGTGCAACTTCTCGGAAATCGATCTGTTCGGCGTTTTCAAAAACCTGTGCTCCTGCGCAATTCTGTAAAATTTATAACGACGCCGCGTTCCGTGCAACAAATTTCACAGAAATTATGTTGACAGGTGGTAAAAGTCTGTTCAATTCTTTACAAAACTACCGGAGTTTCCCTTGGGTAAAGACGAAAAGACACAGCTTCTGTCACCGGAAGAAGGGGCCGCCGTTTCGGTCAGCAATCAGGAAGGGTCCTCCCCCTTTCTGATCGTGTGCGAACACGCCTCCAGAACCATACCCGCCGGCCTCGGCGGTCTCGGCCTCGATGCCGGGGCCGCCGAAAGTCATATCGCCTGGGATCCGGGCGCACTGGCGGTGGCGACGGAACTGTCGCACCTCCTCGACGCCCCCTTGGTCGCCGCACGGTTTTCCCGCCTCGCCTACGACTGCAACCGCCCGCCGGAATCCCCGGGGGCCATGCCGGAAAAAAGCGAGATCTACGACATCCCCGGCAACCGCGCGCTATCACCCGAAGACCGTGCGCGGCGCGTCGAATCCCTGTATGAACCCTTCCGCAACGCCGTGACCGACACCATTACCGCCCGTATGCTTCAGGGCAACCCGCCGGTTCTGGTCACCATCCACAGCTTCACCCCCGTCTATTTCGGCAAGAAACGCGACGTCGAACTCGGCATCCTGCATGACGAGGATTCCACCCTTGCCGATGCGATGCTGGCCAATGCGGACAAAACCACGATGCTGGCACGGCGCAACGAACCCTACGGCGCCGCCGACGGCGTGACCCATACGCTGAAACTGCACGGCCTCGCCAATGGCCTGCTGAACGTGATGATCGAGGTCCGCAACGACCTGCTGCCCGACGAACCCGCGCAGAAAAAAGTCGCGACGGAGCTGGCCGACATGCTGCGCGCCGCCCTCGCAAGTCTTGAAACCACCCCCGTGACGGAGAACACAAATGCCTAGATGGATGCGCACATATGTCCGTGTCATCACGGCGATCAACTATCGCGTTGGCCGCTTTGCCATGTATCTGATTTTCGTCCTGATGGGCATCCTGCTCTGGTCGTCGATCTCCAAAACCTTCTTCAACCCGTCACTCTGGACGCTGGAAATGGCGCAGTTCACCATGGTCGCCTACTACCTGCTCGGCGGGCCGTATTCGATGCAGCTCGGCGGGCATGTGCGCATGGACCTGCTCTACGGCAGCTGGTCGGACAAGACCAAGGCATGGGTGGACGCCTTCACCATCTTTACCCTGATTTTCTATCTCGGCGTGCTGCTTTACGGCGGCATCTCCAGCGCCGCCTACTCCATGGGCTATTTCGGCAGCGAGCCGATCGTGTTCTGGAAGGACCTGCTGTTCGCCTATGTCACCGGCGGCGCCGACGCGGCGAAGGAGGTCACCGGCTACATGGAGCGTTCCCCGACCGCATGGCGCCCCTACCTCTGGCCGATCAAGGTCATCGCATCCTTCGGCATCTTCATGATGCTGCTACAGGCCATAGCCGTCTTTTTCATAGACATTGCCAAAATCCGCGGAGAAGAAATCTGATGTCCTTTGAAATGATCGCCCTGCTGATGTTCGCATCCATGATGCTGATGCTGATGTCCGGCCAGCGTGTTTTCGCGGCTATCGGCTTCGTCGCCGTCGGCGCGGCCATGCTGCTCTGGGGGGATGGCGGGGTCGAGATCGCCTTCACCGCCAGCATGAAACTGATGAAATGGTATCCGCTGCTGACCCTGCCGCTGTTCATCTACATGGGATTCATCCTGTCGGAATCCGGCATCGCCGACGATTTGTATAAAATGTTCCACGTCTGGACCGGTGGACTGAACGGCGGGCTGGCCATCGGCACTATCGGGTTGATGGTGCTGATCTCGGCCATGAACGGGCTTTCGGTGGCCGGTATGGCCATCGGCGCCACCATCGCCCTGCCGGAACTGCTCAAACGCGGCTACGACAAACGGATGATATCGGGCGTCATTCAGGCCGGATCGTCCCTCGGCATCCTCGTCCCGCCCTCCGTGGTGCTGGTGCTTTACGCCATGATCGCGCGCCAGCCGGTCGGGCAGCTCTGGCTGGCCGGTGTCATCCCGGGGCTGATGATGGCCGCCATGTTCGTCATCTACATCGCCATCCGCTGCAGGATTAACCCCTCGCTCGGTCCGGTCCTCAGCCAGGAGGAACGCGACAGCATCACCATGAAGGAAAAACTCCGCCTGCTCAGGGCCGGCATGCTGCCGCTGGTGATTTTCTTCGTGATGATGTTCCCCTTCGTCAAAGGCTGGACCAGCCTGGTCGAAAGCTCCGCCGTCGGTGCCATGACCGCCACCCTCGCCGCCCTGCTCAAGGGCCGCCTGACCCGCAAGGTCATGGACACCACCATCCGCGAGACGCTCAACATCTCCGCCATGTTCATGTGGATCATTCTGGCCGCTCTGGCCTTCGGCGCGGTCTTCGACGGCGTCGGCGCGGTCAAGGCGATCAAGAGCTTCTTCCTCGACGGTCTCGGCCTGTCGCCGTGGCAGGTCCTGATCCTGATGCAGGTCTCCTTCCTGCTGATGGGCACCTTCCTCGACGACACGGCGATGCTGGTGATCGTCGCCCCGCTCTATGTGCCGCTGGTCGGCTCTCTGGGCTTCGATCTGATCTGGTACGGCGTTCTTTATACAATCACCTCGCAGATCGCGTATATGACCCCGCCATTCGGCTACAACCTGTTCCTGATGCGCGCCATGGCCCCGCCCGAGATCACCCTGCGCGACATCTATACCTCGATCATCCCGTTCGTGGGCGTGATGCTGCTGGCCCTGACCGCCATCATCATCTTCCCGCAGATCGCCCTGTGGCTGCCCGAACTGGTTTACGGAAAATAAGGACATAAGGAGGAGGAAATCCTCCAGCACAACGGCCCGGAAATAACGGGCAAAACCCCGGGGGGACTTCCCCTCTCAACAAGGAGAAGAAACATGACTACCAGACGCAATTTCCTCAAAACCGCCGGCATTGCCGGTGCTGCCACGCTGGCAGCGCCTGCTGTCCGCGGTGCGGCTCCGATCAAATGGCGCCTGCAGACCTACGCCGGTCCCGCGCTGGCCGAAAAGGTCATCAAACCGGCGGTGGACACCTTCAACGCCCTCGCCGGCGACGAAATGCAGATCGAGCTGTATACAGCCGACCAGCTGGTCCCGACCGGCGAGCTGTTCCGCGCCATGCAGCGTGGCACTATCGACGCGGTGCAGTCGGACGATGACTCCATGGCCTCCCCGACCGAAGTAACGGTTTTCGGCGGCTACTTCCCCTTCGCCAGCCGCTATTCGCTGGATGTCCCGGTGCTGTTCAACCAGTATGGCCTCGGTGACATCTGGTCGAAGGAATACGAAAAGGTCGGCGTGAAATGGATTTCCGCCGGTTCGTGGGATCCCTGCCACTTCAACACGAAGGAGCCGATCACCAGCCTGAAGGACTTCGAGGGCAAGCGCATCTTCACCTTCCCGACCGCCGGCCGCTTCATGAGCCAGTTCGGCATGGTGCCCGTCACCCTGCCGTGGGAGGACATCGAGGTTGCGGTGCAGACCGGCGAACTCGACGGTATCGGCTGGTCCGGCATCACCGAGGATTACACCGTCGGCTGGGCGGACGTCACCGACTACTTCCTGACCAACAACATCTCGGGCGCATGGATCGGCCACTTCTTCGCCAACATGGACCGCTATAACGAGCTGTCCCCGCGTCTGCAGCTGATGCTGAAAACCGTCATGGACCAGTCCCACTACCACCGCCAGTGGTGGTATTGGGGCGGCGAGGCCTCGTTGCGTGTCAACGGCACCAAAATGAAGCTGACCTCCATCCCCGACGAGGAATGGGCCACGGTCGAAACCGCCGCGCGCAAGTTCTGGGACGAGATCGCGCAGGAATCGGACATCAAGTCCAAGGTCGTGCAGGTGTTCAAGGACTACAACGAAACGATGGACAAGGCCGGCCGGCCCTATCGTTACGGCTGATAAAAACCGGTTGCCCCGCCCCTGCTTGCGGGGCAACCATACCGCCAGAATACCCTGATTCCCCGCTGACCCATTTTCACGAGGTGCCCCCATGCCCGGCAATCTTAGCTTCGCAGACCTGAAAAAATCCGTCGCCGACGGCTCGGTAGATACCGTGCTCGCCTGCCTCGTCGATATGCAGGGCCGCCTGATGGGCAAACGTTTCCTCGCGCAGCATTTCATCGACGGCGCCTACGAGGAAACCCACTGCTGCAACTATCTGCTGGCCACGGACCTCGAAATGGCCACCCCCGACGGCTATGCCTCCACCAGCTGGGAAAGCGGCTACGGCGACTATGTGATGAAGCCGGACCTCTCGACGCTGCGCAAAACCCCGTGGCTCGACGGCACGGTGATGGTGCTGTGCGACGTGCTGGACCACCACACCCATCAGGACATCCCCCATTCCCCCCGCGCCATGCTGAAAAGGCAGATCGCGCGCCTGACCGGCATGGGCCTCGACGCCATCATGGCGACCGAGCTGGAATTCTTCCTGTTCGAGAAATCCTTCGAGGAAATCGCCCGCTCCGGCTACCGCGACCTGACCCCGATCTCGGCCTATAACGAGGATTACCACATCCTCCAGACCACCAAGGAAGAACACATCATGCGGCCGGTCCGCAACCACCTCCACGCCGCCGGTATCCCCGTCGAAGGCACCAAGGGGGAGGCCGAGGCCGGACAGGAAGAGCTCAACATCAAATACGCCGAAGCGCTGGATACCGCCGACAACCACACCATCGCCAAACACGCCATCAAGGAAATCGCATGGCAGCAGGGCCACGCCGTGACCTTCCTGCCGAAATGGGACCACACCAAAGTAGGGTCCTCCTCCCACATCCACCAGTCGCTCTGGAGCGACGGCAAACCGGCGTTTTATGACGAAAAAGACGAACTCGGCATGTCGGAACTGATGAAATCCTACATGGCCGGCCTGCTGAAATACGCACCCGACTACATGTATTTCCTCGCCCCCTATGTGAACAGCTACAAACGTTTCCAGAAGGGCAGCTTCGCTCCGACCCGCACCATCTGGTCCGTGGACAACCGCACCGCCGGTTTCCGCCTGTGTTCCGCCGGCACAAAATCCGTGCGCATCGAATGCCGCATCGGCGGTTCCGACCTCAACCCCTATCTCGCCATGGCCGCCCAGCTTGCGGCCGGCATCAGGGGGATCGAGGAAAACCTCCCCCTCGACCCGCCCACCGTCGGCGATGCCTATGCCGGCGACACCGGCATGATCCCGCAAACCCTGCGCGACGCCATGGCCACGCTGAAAGCCTCCGACATGCTGCGCGCCGCGTTCGGCGACGACGTGGTGGACCACTACACCCGCGCCGCCGAATGGGAACTCGAAGAATTTGACCGCGTTGTGACCGACTGGGAAATCGCACGCGGATTTGAACGGGCCTGACGCCCCTCTTGAAGGAAAAGAAAATGACAAAGTTGATCAAGTGCATCTCGCCGATCGACGGCTCGGTCTATGCCGAGCGTCCGGCCCTGAGCATGGAAGAGGCCAAAGCCGCCGTTGCCCGCGCCCGCGCCGCGCAAAAGGAATGGGCGCGCCGCCCCCTGTCCGAACGCATCGCGCTGGTGCAGGCAGGCGTGGCCGAACTGGGTAAAATGAATGACGAGATCGTCGTGGAACTCGCCCACATGATGGGCCGCCCCGTGCGCTACGGCGGCGAATTCGGCGGCGTCGAGGAACGCGCCTCCGGCATGGCCGCCATCGCCGAAGAGGCACTCAAACCCCATATCGTCGAGGACAGCGGCGATTTCGAGCGCCGGATCGAGCGCGAACCCCACGGCGTCGTGCTGGTCATCGCCCCGTGGAACTACCCCTACCTCACCGCCATCAACACGGTTTCGCCGGCCCTGATCGCCGGCAACGCCGTGATCCTGAAACACGCCTCGCAAACCCTGCTCGCCGGTGAACGCATGGTCGAGGCCTTCACCCGTGCCGGCATCCCCGCCGACCTGTTCCGGAACGTATTCCTGGACCACGCCACCACCTCGGCGCTGATCGCGGACAACCGCTTCGATTTCGTCAACTTCACCGGCTCCGTCGCTGGCGGTCAGGAAATGGAACGCGCCGCCGCCGGCACCTTCACCGGCGTCGGCACGGAACTCGGCGGCAAGGACCCGGGCTATGTGATGGAGGACGCCGATCTCGACGCCGCCGTCGATACACTGAT
>JALSHL010000308.1 GCA_026982255.1 Paracoccaceae bacterium
GCGTCCCGTCGCAAAGCGGCGCGTTTTTGGTCTGCTTGCAGCCGCAAAAAGCGACCTTGCCGGTTTTTCCGGCCACATATTTCACCGGCGAGATTCCGGTATCCTTGTGCGAACCGTCACAGAACGGCTGGTTCTTGGAGCGCCCGCAGGCACACCAGAAATAGGTCTTGCCCTCTTCGACATCGGTCGGATACGGGCCTTTTTTGGCGATAATCGGTGCATCGGTCATTCGGTAGTCCCCTTGTTATTGGCCCCCGAACCTCGCCGATGGCGGGATTCGGGGCAAGGACAATATTGTCGCCCTAGAAACTGAGCGCCTTGGCCTGCTTGACCTGCGGTAGCTTGGCGATGGTTTCCAGCGTGTCACTGTCAATTGGTGCATCCACCCCGACCAGCGCGATCGCCTCGCCGTCCTTGACCTCGCGCCCCAGCGCAAAGGTGGCGATGTTCACGCCCAGCGCGCCGAGCGTCGTGCCGAGCGCGCCGATATACCCCGGAATATCCGCATTGGTGGTATAGAGCATGAACGGCTGCGGTTCCGCCTCCATATTGATACCCTTGATCTGGATGAAACGCGGGCGGCCGTCGGAATAGATCGTGCCGGCAACCGAGCGGGTATGTTTCTCGGTCGTCACGATCAGCCGGATGTAGGAGCCGAAAGCCCCCTGCGGATCCTTGCGGGTTTCCGAAATCTTGATCCCGCGCTCGCGCGCCACGATCGGGGCGGAGACCATGTTGATACTGCCTTCCCCGACCAGCGGCACCAGCAGGCTGGCAATCAGGCTGGAAACCAGCGGCTTCAGGTTCAGGTCGGCAACAGTGCCGACAAACTCGATCTCGATTTCCTTGATCGGGTTTTCGGTGACCTGACCGGCGAACCCGCCGAGCTTCTCGGCCAGTTCGATCCAGGGTTTCAGCACCGGCGCTTCCTCGGCGGTGACGGACGGCGCGTTGATGGCGTTGGAGATCGCACCCTTCATCAGGTAGTCGGACATCTGTTCCGCCACCTGCAGCGCCACATTTTCCTGCGCCTCGCTGGTCGCCGCGCCAAGGTGCGGGGTGCAGACCACATTCGGCAGGCCGAACAGGACGTTCTCCTTCGCCGGTTCCTCGGCATAGACGTCGAAGGCCGCGCCTTTCAGCGCGCCGGATTTCAGCGCCCCGGCCACGGCGTTTTCATCCACCAGACCACCACGGGCGCAGTTGATCAGATAGGCACCCTTTTTCATCTTGCCGATGCGCTCGGCGTTCAGCAGATTGGCGGTTTTTTCGGTTTTCGGCAGATGCAGGGTGACGAAATCGGCCTGCGCCAGCAGGTCCTCGATGTCCTCCACCTTGGTGACACCGATTTTCTGGGCGCGTTCCTCGGACAGGAAGGGGTCATAGGCCACGACCTTCATTTTCAGCCCCTGCGCGCGGTTGGCCACGACCGAACCGATGTTGCCCGCCCCGATCAGGCCCAGCGTCTTGCCGGTGATCTCGGTGCCCATGAATTTCGATTTTTCCCATTTGCCGGCCTGTGTGGAGGCATCCGCCGCCGGAATCTGCCGCGCCACGGCAAACATCATGGCAATGGCGTGTTCGGCGGTGGTGATGGAGTTGCCGAAAGGCGTGTTCATCACCACGATCCCCTTGGCGCTGGCAGCGGCCAGATCGACGTTGTCCACCCCGATACCGGCGCGGCCGATGACCTTGAGGTTGTCGGCCTTTGCAATCAGGTCGGCGGTCGCCTTGGTGGCCGAGCGGATGGCCAGACCGTCGTAATCGCCGATGATAGCGGCCAGTTTTTCGGGGTCTTTGCCCAGATCGGGCTGGAAATCGACCTCGACTCCGTTGTTTTTGAAGATTTCGACGGCGGCGGTGGACAGTTTGTCCGAGATAAGAACTTTGGGCATCTGTATGCTCCTTGATATGGAATTAGAGGTCGGCTTTGGCGGCAGCAAAGGCCCAGTCGAGCCACGGGGTCAGCGCCTGCACATCGGCAGTATCCACCGTTGCCCCGCACCAGATCCGCAGGCCCGCAGGCGCGTCGCGATAGCCGTTGATGTCATAGGCCGCCGCCTGCGTTTCCAGCAGCTTGACCATGGATTTGACAAAAGCCTTCTGCGCATCGTCATCCAGCGCGGCCACAGCCGGATCGACGATCTTCAGACAGACCGAGGTATTGGACCGCGCCGCCGGATCGGCCACGAGGTTTTCAACCCAGTCCGTCGCATCGACCCAGTTCTGCAGCGCCGCGAAATTGGCATCGGCCCGCGCGCGGGTGGCCTCCAGACCGCCAAGACCGGCCATCCAGTCGAGCGCATCATCCGCATCGGCCACCGCCAGCATGGAGGGGGTGTTGATGGTCGCGCCGGTAAATATCCCCTCGATCAGCTTGCCGCCCTTGGTCAGACGGAAGATTTTCGGCAAGGGGCGGTCGGGGGTGAAGCTTTCCAGCCGCTCGACAGCGCGCGGCGACAGGATGATCACACCGTGTGCGCCCTCGCCGCCCATGGCCTTCTGCCAGCTGAAAGTGGTGACATCGAGCTTGTCCCACGGCAGGTCCTGCGCGAACGCCGCCGAGGTAGCGTCGCAGATCGTCAGCCCCTCGCGGTCGTCGGCAATCCAGTCGCCATTCGGCACGCGGGCGCCGGAGGTCGTGCCGTTCCATGTGAACACCACATCGGCATCCTTGCGCACGGCGTTCAGATCCGGAAGTTGGCCGTAACCGGCCTTCAGCACGTTCACATCGTCCAGCTTCAGCTGTTTGGAAATATCGGTGGCCCAGCCGGCGCCGAAACTTTCCCAGACCAGCACGTCAACAGGACGCGCGCCCAGCAGCGACCAGAGCGCCATTTCCACGGCGCCGGTGTCCGAGGCGGGCACAATACCGACGCGATACCCTTCGGGGACGTTCAGAATAGCGGCCATCTTGTCGATGACACCCTTGATCTGCGCCTTCGGCCCCGCCGCGCGATGCGAGCGGCCGAGGAAGGCGCGATTGGCGACAGATTCGAAACTGTAGCCGGGGCGTTTGGGACAGGGACCGGAAGAGAATTCGGGGCGCGCAGGCTTCACCTGCGGCGTTTCGGGGAGGCTCATGGATGGCTCCATCATCAAGGGCGAAATTTCTGAGCCTGCCGCCGCTCGCCCTTAGTCCGGCGACCTGCCCGCCGCCCGTTTACGGGATTCGCCCGCGCCTTCGCAAGTGCAATAATGTCGCTTTTGCACGATAGGGCGTCGCAGGCCGTTTCCGATGCGAAACCCGCGTTCCCGATACGACGCGACGTTCCGGCTTGCATGTGGCGGGCGCGGGCGGCAGGTTGGCGGGAAATATCCAAGGATTCCCCATGCAAAACCCCGGCCTGAAAAACTGGTTGTTACTGATCCTGCTCGGCCTGATCTGGGGCGGCTCGTTTCTGGCTGTCAGCTATGCGCTGGAGGGTTTCGGCCCGATCACCATTGCCGCGGTGCGCATCGCCATCGGCGCGGTGATCGTGACGGCGGCCAGCATCCTGCTGGGGCACGGGTTGCCCTCGTTTGTGACAGCCGAGGGGCGGCGGACGTGGGTGTTCGCGCTCGGCATGGCGCTGTTTACCAACGCGATTCCGTTTTCGTTGCTGAGCTGGGCGCAACAGCATGTCAGTTCGGGCTATGCGGGGATCACCATGGCGGTGGTGCCGCTGTTTGTGCTGCCGCTGTCGCATTATCTGGTGCCCGGGCACCGGCTGACGCCGGTCAAGACCTTCGGTTTTTTCGTCGGCTTTGCCGGTGTGGTGATCCTGATCGGTCCGGCGCAGATCCTGCAATCGGGCGGCAGCGATATTGAAAACGTCGCGCGGCTGGCCGCTGTCGGGGCCAGCGCCTGCTACGCCATCGGCAGCATCATTACCCGCCTGTCACCGCAAGGGCCGTTGCTGGCGTTTTCCTCGGCGGCGCTGATACTGGCCAGCGTGATCCTGCTGCCCGTGGCGCTGGTGGCGGAGGGTATGCCGGCCATGCCGGAACCCCGCGCCCTGCTCGGGCTGCTGTATCTGGGGGTGGTGCCGACGGCGCTGGCGACGGTGATACTGGTGTTCGTGATCAAATCGGCGGGTCCGGCGTTTATGAGCCTTGTCAACTATCAGGTGCCGGTCTGGGCCGTGATCTTCGGCATGGTGTTTCTGGGCGAGAGCCTGCCTGCCTCGTTCCTGTGGGCGCTGGGGCTTATTCTGGTGGGGCTGGCGATATCGCAGGCGCGGCTGGCACGGTTCCGGCTATGAAAACCGACTGGATCGCCATCCTTGCGCTGTCGTTTCTGGTCGTGGTCTGGGGCTCGGCCTTCGGGCTGACCGCCGTGGCACTGGAGGGGTTTTCGCCGGTCGAGGTTTCCTTCGGGCGCACGGGGCTGGCGGCAATTGTCGTGGCGCTGGTGGCCGTGGCGTCGGGGCAAGGGCTGCCCGATACGCTGGCCGAATGGCGCTGGCTGGCGCTGCTGGGCATCGTCGGGCTGGCGGCACCGGTGACGGTGCTGAGCTGGGCGCAACTGAGCGTGCCGAGTTCCGTTGCCGCGATTTTCATTTCCTCGGTGCCGCTGTTCATCCTGTTGCTGGCGCGTCTGGTGCTGAAAGAACCGGTCTCGCGGCGCAAATGGCTGGGGTTTGCGGTCGGGTTTGCGGGGTTGCTCTGGCTGGCCGGTCCTTCGGCGCTCCGCCAGATCGGGGCGGGCGGGCAGACGCTCGGACAGGCGGCGCTGGTGCTGACGGCGCTCGGCTATGCCACCGGCGCGATTGTTATCAAGCTGATGCCGGAG
Source organism: Paracoccaceae bacterium (assembly GCA_026982255.1). Lineage (GTDB taxonomy): Bacteria > Pseudomonadota > Alphaproteobacteria > Rhodobacterales > Rhodobacteraceae > NORP23. The sequence goes on from JALSHL010000308.1 coordinate 4,775, forward strand.
ATCCCGCCGTTCCGCGCCACGGCGGGGACGATGATTTCCGGCACGCTGTTTCTGGCCCCCTTCGGGTTTTCGGCCATCGGCACGGCGGCACAGGTTCCGTGGCCGGTGCTGCTCTCGCTGCTGGCGCTGGGGATTTTTCCCAGCGGTATCGGGCAGTTGATCCGCTATTTCACCGTGCGCCGGCGCGGGCCGGTGTTCGTGTCGGTGGTGGGGTATCTGCTGCCAATATGGGCCGGTCTGGTCGGGTTTTTCCTGCTTGACGAGCCGCTGACCCTGCACACGGTTTCGGCCTATGGCATCGTGCTGGCGGGGATACTGATCGCGCGGGATCGCGCCTAGGCGAATTTCTCGACTTCGGCGCAGATGTCGCCGATGACCTCGGCCAGCAGTGCCGGATCGGTGGATTCGCCCATCACCCGCACCAGCGGCTCGGTCCCCGATTTGCGGATCAGCAGACGGCCCGAGGCGGCCAGCCGTGCCTCGCCATCGGCAATCGCGGCCTTGACGCTGGCCTCCTGCAAGGGATCGACGTCTTCGGAATAGCGCACGTTCTGCAGGGTTTGCGGCACCGTCTCGAACACCCGCGCCAGTTCGCTGGCCGGTTTGCCGCTCTCGATCATCGCGGCAAGGAATTGCAGCGCCGAGATCATGCCGTCGCCGGTGGTGACATAGTCGGTCATGACGATATGGCCGGACTGCTCGCCGCCGAGGTTGAACCCCCCTGCCCGCATGGCCTCCACCACATAGCGGTCGCCGACATCGGTACGCAGCAGGTGCAGGCCCCGCCCTTCGAGATATTGCTCCAGCCCGAGGTTCGACATCACCGTGGACACCAACGTCCCCTTGGCCAGCCGCCCCGCATCGGCCCAGCGCGTGGCGACCAGCGCCATGATCTGGTCGCCGTCGGCCACATGGCCGGTCTCGTCGATGATCATCACGCGGTCGGCGTCCCCGTCGAGACAGATACCGATATCGGCACCGCTCTCGATCACCTCTTTCGCCGCCGCCTCGGGGTGGGTAGAGCCGACGCCGTCGTTGATATTGTACCCGTTCGGCGAGACCCCGAGCGCGATCACCTCGGCGCCGAGTTCCCACAACACCTCGGGCGCGGCCTTGTAGGCGGCACCGTTGGCGCAATCGACGACGATCTTCAGCCCGTCGAGCTTCCTGCCGCGCGGAAAGGTGGTCTTGGCGAATTCCATATAGCGCCCCAGCCCGTCGTCGATGCGCGTGGCGCGGCCGATCTTTTCCGGCGCGGCGAGTTTCAGGTTGTCCGCGTCCAGCATCGCCTCTATTTCCAGCTCCGCCTTGTCGGACAGCTTAAACCCGTCGGGGCCGAAGAACTTGATGCCGTTGTCATGGTGCGGATTGTGCGAGGCCGAGATCATCACGCCGAGGTCGGCCCGCATGGAGCGCGTCAGCATCCCCACGGCCGGCGTCGGCACGGGGCCGAGCAGAAACACATTCATCCCGACCGAGGTAAATCCGGCGGTCAGCGCGTTTTCCAGCATATAGCCCGAGCGGCGCGTATCCTTGCCGATCACCACCCGCGGCGCATCGGTGCTGGCACGGAAATACCGCCCCGTGGCGATGCCGAGTTTCAGGGCGAATTCCGCTGTCATCTTGCCGGAGTTTGCCTTGCCGCGAATGCCGTCGGTGCCGAAATACTTGCGTGTCATGCTGCCCTAACCTTTTAGTGCCCGCCAGAGGCGGACCGCCTGTTTTGTTTCCCTCATATCATGAACGCGCAGCATCTGCACACCCTGATTCAGCGCCTCCAGCGCCACGGCAATGGATCCCGGGGCCCGATCGGCGGCATTCGGCGCATCCCCGAGCGTGCCGATGAAACGCTTTCGCGACACCCCGAGCAGGACCGGACAGCCGAGCGCATGGAACAGCGACAGGCCGCGCAGCAGGGTCAGGTTGTGTTCCAGCGTTTTGCCAAAACCGATACCGGGATCGATCATGATGCGGGAACGGGGAATGCCGGCGGCCTCGCAGGCTTCGATCCGGGCTTCGAGGTAGTCGTAAACGTCGAGCAGCACATCGTCGTAGCGCGGGTCGTCCTGCATGGTTTTCGGATCGCCTGCGGCGTGCATCAGGCAGACGGTCACGCCGGTTTCTGCGGCGGCGGACAGGCTGTCGGGATCATAGGTCAGCGCGGTGACGTCGTTGAACAGCCCTGCACCGGCGGCGATGGCGGCGCGGGCGACAGAGGCCTTGCGGGTGTCGATGGAAAGCGGCACGCCGGAGAGCGCCCCGATCACCGGAACGGTGCGACGGGCTTCCTCGACCGGGTCGATGGTCTCGGCGCCGGGGCGGGTGGATTCGCCGCCCACGTCGATGATGTCGGCCCCCTCCGCCAGCATCCGGCGCGCACCGGCGATAGCGGCGTCGAAGGTATAGTGCTTGCCGCCGTCGGAAAAACTGTCGGGCGTGGCGTTGAGGATGCCCATGATCGCGGGTTCCTGCATGTCGATACCGCAGACAGGAGCGCGCGGGGTGGTGAGGGTATCGCGCACGTCATCCGGTAACCCGCTTGCGGCGATCAGGGTGGCGGGTGCGCCGCGTTGCAGACGCTCGACACGGGTGAACCACAGGCGGCCACCGTTGAGCGGCAGGGCATCGTCGGGGCGGTGCGGATCGCTTTGCACAATCGCGCGGTAATAGGTTTTCACGGCGGTTTCCTCCGTTGCGGTTTTTTTGCGGCGACCGAACCACTAAACCGGTTTAGTGGAAGTATCACGGCGAAGGTTTTTACATATTTTTCAGTTGCTTGCGCCGTTTCACAGGATACCGGTTCGGGCGGCTGGCATAACTACTAAACCGGTTTAGTGGGGCAGATAACATATCCACTAAACCGGTTTAGTGGATATGTCGGGCCAAAAACCTACACCGCCGGAATAGCCACCTGTGCCGCAGGCAACGACTGCACGGGAACATCTCCGGCCACATCCGCGCCGCTACCCACCAGCAGCAGGCGTTCCGCGGCGAACTGCTCGGCAAACCACAGCGCCAGCGCCTCGGGGGTTTCGGCGTCGGCTTCGGGGGCCTCCACCGCATCCAGCACGATTTTCGAGGGCGCCCAGACAGACAGCTGCCCGTGCTTCATCGCCCAGTCCAGTTCGGTCCGGCTGTCGACCACCACGCAGCGTTTGTCCATGCCCGCCAGCACCCAGGCATTCTGTTCGATCGACAGCAGACCGATACGGCGGTCGGCCATGGGATGGCGGGCATGCGGGGCGACCTCGGCGGCCTTTTCGACGCAGATGATGGCAGGGGCTTCCTGCGCCGCAATCGCATCGAGCCAGGCTTCCAGGTTATCACCATGCAGCACCGCATTCGACAGGAACACCACCAGCGGATGCGGGGTGTCGTCGGCGGGGGTGGCGGTATCGACAGGGTGCAGCGGCTGCGCCTCGCCGGTTTGGGCGCGCACGATCTCGATGCCGAGCGTGCCAGGGATACGGTCGAGCTTCTC
>JALSHL010000309.1 GCA_026982255.1 Paracoccaceae bacterium
AGCACCAGCAGGCGCGAAAGCGCGGCGCGTGGCGGCTGTTCGCTGCGGGCAATCTCGGCTATGACTTCGGCAGTAGCGACCTGGCGCCAATGGGCGATCATTGCCTGCTTCAGGTCGCCTATATTTTTGAAATGCCAATAGAAACTGCCCTTGCTCACCTTCAGGTCCCGAGCCAGCGGCTCGACTTTGAGGGCTTGGGGGCCGCTTTTTGTAAGGGCGCGGAAAGCAGCGAGGATCCAGGCCTCGCGGGTCAGGGTAGGTTTTCGATCCATGGGATACCATACGATAGCGTATGGACATTGGCAACGGGTATCGCTAAACCATACGGTAGCGTATGGTGCGCTGACGGATGGAGGAATCGATGAACTTTTATTACCTGATCGCTGCGGCACTCTCGGCGGTGACTGCCCTGGCACATATTGCTTTGGGCGGCCCGGAACTGGTGCCGGTGCTGGAGGCGAGCGGGCTGAATGCCTATGAGGTAACGCTGAGCCTGATGCTGTTTCACATCACCACGATCCTGCTGCTGGTCAATTCCGCCTTTCTGGTTTTTGCCGGCCTGGGCCGGGATCGGGCGGGCGCGGTTTTGCTGATCGGGATCACCTACGGGCTGATCGGGGCGATGTTCCTGTGGCAAGGGATCAGTCGGCTCGGCACTGTCTGGGACATGCCGCAATGGCTGGTGCTGGGGCTGATCTGTGGTGCCCTCGTGCTGGGGAGCAGGTTTGAAAACCGGCGCGCGCAGGGTGTTACGGGGGGCGGAGCCGGATGATCTGGATTGCTGTGTCGATTGCATTAATTCTGTGGACAGTGGCGCTTTTGCATCTCTTTTGGGCTCTGGGCGGGCTGTGGCCGGCGCAAAGCGCGCAAGAGTTGGCGCGCATGGTGGTCGGGGTTGAGCGTGAGGGGGCGATGCCGGGGCGCGCCCTGACCCTGGTCGTGGCCGTGCTGATCGCCCTGGCAGGGCTGTGGCCGCTGCTTTACCTGGGCGTGGCGGGGCCTGATCTGATATCCGGCCTGGGGGAGAGTCGGCTGATCGGGTTCGGCATGTGGCTGCTGGTGCTGGTTTTCGGTTTGCGTGGCGCTGTGACATATCTGCCGGGGGCGTGGCTGGGCGGGGGTGCCGAGCCGTTTCGCACCCTCAACCGACGCTATTACTCGCCACTGATCGGGCTGATCGGTGTTGGTTACCTGATCCTGTTGCTTGGCTGAGCCGCATGGGCCAGTGCTAGGGCGTAGACCCATAAACCCCGCGCCGCCAGTTATCCGGATTTTTGTTCTGGCAAGGCGCAATCCCGCAGGAATAGCGGGGCTATTTCAAGGGGTTGTAACGCAGTCAGGGCGGAAATCCGGATAACCCGAAGGGCGTGGATATCGCTTCATTTCAGCGGCTCGCGCCGCTTGCCAATAGAACCACTATTGACGGCGCGTCGCAAACCGCTGATATTTCGCGATATTCACGCTGGCGGCGCGGGGTTTATGAGTCTACGCCCTAAAATGTCAACCGACATAGCGCCCCCTTCCCTTTCCCGTTCCATTCGCTATACATCGCTGCACAAATCATAATGGAAACGGAACAATGACCTACAAGCCGAAAAGCGAATTCCTGCACGAGATGCAGACACGCGGCTTTCTGTCCGACTGCACGGATCTGGAAGGCCTTGATGAAGCCCTGCTGAACGGTGTTGTTCCGGCCTATATCGGCTTTGACGCGACAGCAGACAGCCTGCATGTCGGCTCGCTGATCCAGATCATGATGCTGCGCTGGTTGCAGAAAACCGGACACAAGCCGATTACCCTGATGGGCGGCGGCACCACCAAGATCGGCGATCCGTCCGGCAAGGATGAATCGCGCCAGTTGCTGACGGCCGAAAAGATCAACGAGAATATCGCCGGTATCCGCAAGGTGTTCGACAAATACCTGACCTTCGGCGAGGGACCGACGGATGCGGTGCAGCCGAACAATGCGGAGTGGCTCGACAATCTGAACTACATCGATTTTCTGCGCGACTACGGGCGGCATTTCACCATCAACCGGATGCTGACCTTCGACAGCGTGAAGCTGCGGCTGGAACGGGAGCAGCCGCTGACGTTTCTGGAATTCAACTACATGCTGTTGCAGGCCTATGACTATATGGAGCTGAACAAGCGGTTCGGCTGCCTGTTGCAGATGGGCGGCTCGGACCAGTGGGGCAATATCGTCAACGGGATCGACCTGACACGGCGGATCAACCGGCAGACGGTGTTCGGGCTGACCACGCCGCTGCTGACGAAATCCGACGGCTCGAAAATGGGCAAGTCGGCCTCGGGCGCGATCTGGCTGAACGAGGACAAGCTGAGCGCCTATGAATTCTGGCAGTTCTGGCGCAACACCTCGGATGCCGACACCGGCAAATTCCTGAAGCTGTTCACCGAATTGCCGGTGGCGGAATGCGAGCGCCTCGGCGCGCTGGAAGGGGCGGAAATCAACGCGGCGAAAATCATCCTCGCCAACGAGGTGACGACACTGGCGCACGGAGCGGAGGCAGCTAAGGCGGCCGAAGCCACCGCGCGCGAGGTGTTCGAGAAGGGCGGCGTCGGGGACGACCTGCCGACGGTAACGCTGGCGGCTTCGGACCTGTCCGATGCGGGGATTTCCGTCGTGCAACTGTTCGTCAAGGCGGGCCTCGTCAAATCCGGCAAGGAAGCCAAGCGCCTGATTGCCGAGGGCGGCGCGAAACTGGACGATGTGGCGGTAAAAGACGCCGGCACCATGGTTTCCGGCGAAGCAATTGCCGCGACGATCAAGCTGTCGGCAGGCAAAAAACGTCATGCGCTGGTGAAAATAGAAGGATAAATATATTCCGGCAAAGAACTGGTTTTGCTGGAATTTTCCCTGAAACACGTCTGTGCAGCGACAAAATACACCTTGCCCATCCGCAAAACCCTGCATACCTGACTCCTGAAGGCGCAGGCTTCCCCTGCGTCAACCGAAAGGACACCTGTAAATGAATATCCAGAACAGCGTCGCCCGTGACGGTTTTTCGAAAATGGCCGGGGAGCTGCAGCAGCATTACGACCTGCAGCCGAGCGATGCGGCCTTTGATGCCACCCGCGACATCTATGTCGCCCTCTCGGATGTGATCCCCGAGGCCGACTGGATGCGCCATGCGCCCTATGTGCTGGCGATCAACAAGCTGAAACAGCAGCGCAATGCCGTTATTCTGGCGCATAACTACATGACGCCGCAGATTTACGGCGGGGTTTCCGATGTGGTCGGGGACAGCCTGCAACTGGCCATCGCCGCAACGCAGACCGATGCGGATGTGATCGTGCAGGCCGGTGTGCATTTCATGGCCGAAACGGCGAAGATCCTGAATCCCGAAAAAACCGTGCTGATCCCCGACAGCAGCGCCGGTTGCTCGCTGGCCGAATCCGCCACACCGGCGGATATCGAGGCCCTGCGCGCCCAATACCCCGGCGCGCCGGTGGTGACCTATGTGAACACCACGGCGGAGATCAAGGCGGTGTCAGATATCTGCTGCACCTCGGCCAATGCGCTGGAGGTGGTGAATTCGCTGGACAGCGACACGGTGATCATGGCGCCCGACGCCCATCTGGCGCGCAATATCGCGGCGCAGACCGACAAGCGTATCGTTTACTGGGAAGGCGCCTGCATCGTGCATGAACGCTTCACGGCAGAGGAGCTGCGCGATTTCCGCAAATACGATCCCGATGTGGTGATCATCGCCCACCCGGAATGTCCGGTAGAGGTGGTGGCCGAGGCGGATTTTTCCGGCTCGACCAACGACATGGTGAAATATGTGCGCGCCGAGCGGCCGGAGAAGGTGCTGCTGGTGACGGAATGTTCCATGAGCACCAATGTTTCGACCGAGGTGCCGGATGTGGAGTTCCTCGGCCCGTGCAACCTGTGCCCGTTCATGCAGAAAATCACGCTGGAGAAAATCCTCTGGTCGCTGCACAGCATGGAGGAACAGGTGGAAATCGACCCCGCGATTGCCGAACCTGCCCGCCGTGCGGTGCAGCGGATGATCGACCTGAAAGGCTGAGCCATGCAAGACCTGCCCGACCTGTTGCTTGACCCCGTGATCCGCGCTGCCCTGCAGGAGGATCTGGGTCAGGCCGGCGATGTCACCTGTCGTCTGGTGGTGCCCGAAGGGGCGCGGACCGTGGCGCGGCTGGTGGCGCGGACGGGCGGCGTGGCCTCGGGGGTGCGGGTGGCGCGGCGGACGTTTGAAATGCTCGACCCGACACTGGAGATCACGGGCGACCTGCGCGACGGGGATCGCTTTGCGGCGGGTGATACGCTGCTGGCGGTGCGCGGCGATGTGACGGCGATCCTGACGGCGGAGCGGGTGGCGCTGAACTTCCTCGGGCGGTTGTGCGGGATTGCGACGATGACCGCGGATTTCGTGGCCGAGGTCGGGGCGCACAAGGCGCGGATCACCTGCACGCGCAAGACCACGCCGGGGCTGCGGCTGCTGGAAAAGCAGGCCGTGGCGCATGGCGGCGGCGCCAACCACCGGTTCGGGCTGGGTGACGCGGTGATGATCAAGGACAACCATATTGCCGCGGCGGGCGGCATTGCGGCGGTGCTGGAACGGGCACGGCAGCATGTTTCACATATGATGAAGGTCGAGATCGAGGTGGACACGCTGGCACAGCTGGACGAGGTGCTGGCGGTCGGCGGGGCCGATGTGGTTCTGCTCGACAACATGGACACCGCCGATATGGCCGAGGCGGTGGAGCGGGTGAACGGGCGGCTGGTGCTGGAGGCCTCCGGCAATATGATGCTGGAACGGGTGGCGGCGGTGGCGGCCACCGGCGTTGACTATATTTCCGTCGGGGCGCTGACCCATTCGGCCGGCACGCTCGACATCGGGCTGGATATCGATTTGTAGATTACTCCCCCACCATCCATTCGGCGTCCGGTGTGAGCGCGTCGAAAGCGAAGGCAAAAGCGACATCGTGGACGACGTCCTTGCCGGTTGCGGCGTCATAGACGCGGATGGAGCCGATGTCGCGGGCATCCGCAATCCGCCGTGTGCCCAGCGCGCTGGCCATGCCGCGTTTCCATTCGATGCGCAGGCCGGCCTCTTCCAGAACCTCCACTTCCTGCAGGCGCTCCAGCGGCCAGGCGCGGTTGCCGACGACGATGACGCGGGCCAGCGGCTCGATGCCGAAGGGCGGCGCGTCGCCATTATACAGGAACGGACGGTCGGCGCGGTCGTAACCGGCATAGGGGTTGGAGCCATAGGCGCGGTTGTAATTGGCGGGGCGGCCCATGACCTCGCCGTCGGGGTTGCGTTCGCGGAAACTGGCGAGGGATTCTTCCCAGCTGACGATCTTGTCCAGTCTCGCGCCGGTCATCTCGCCGACGATCCCCTCGCCGGTGAACTGCTGCCACCAGCTTTCGGTTTCGCGGTCGAACATCACGAGGTTCGAGGCCAGCAGCTTGCCCGAAACGCCGAATTCCAGCGTGCGCCCCTGCACGCGGCGGTCAAAAACGATGGCGGAGTTGCACAGCGGGCAGAAGGTGACGGCGATCGGGATGCCGCTGATGGTATCGTTGACGATCTCGTGCCAGGTCAGATAGCGGATGGGGTAGGCCCGCGGGGTGGCGCCCTCGATTTCCACGGTCACCACCGGCTCGTTTTCGGGAAAGGTAACGATACCGGCGGGCACCACGGTGATGTCGGACAGGGCCGGAATACCGTCGCGGGGCGGGCCGCCGCCGATGATGTCGACGAAATCGACCGAGGTTTTCGAGAAGTCGGTATTCGGCCATTCCGATGTCCAGAAAGGCGCCTGCGCGGCGACCGGCAGGGCGAACAGGGTGGCAAGGGCAATCAGGATGGCGCGGAACATGGGCAGACTCCTTTGGTTGACGCCCAGCCTGCGCCGGAATACGGGCGGCGCGATAGCCCCGCTCACGCGGAATTGAGCAAAAGAGAAGGGCGGAGAAATTCCCCGCCCTTCAAGGTATGCTTTATGAAGTCCGTCTACATATCTGATTTGATGGAAACTTTCGCCATATAGTCGGGATCGGAGGCAACCATGCCGTTTGCGGCCTCCTCGCCGCGTTTGATGGCGTTCACCACGTCCATGCCGGAAATCACCCGCCCGATCACCGTATATTCGCCGTTGAGCGACGGGTATTCGGTAAACATGATAAAGAACTGCGAGTTGGCGGAATCCGGCGAGGCCGCACGCGCCATGCCGACGATGCCTTGCACATACATCACGTCGGAAAACTCCGCCGGCAGGTCGGGCAGGTCCGAAGCCCCGCGCCCCGCCATCACCGGATCGTAGTTGTCGGCCTTGCCGAAAGCCACGTCGCCGGTCTGGGCCATGAAGCCGTCGATCACGCGGTGGAAGGCCACGCCGTCATAGGCGCCGGAGCGGACCAGCGTTTTGATCTGTTCCACATGTTTGGGGGCAAGATCGGGGCGCAGCAGGATTTCCACCGTGCCGTTAGCCTGTCCGGCGACCTCGATCACCATGATGTTGTCGGCCTGTTCCTCGACCGAAATCGATTCCGAGCCGGTATCGGCGCGGATCGGCATCACCTCGACCGGCTTGCTCTGATACAGCAGGAAATAGCCGAGCGCCGAGGCGGCCAGCAGGCCGATGATGATGAAAATCTCGCGCCGTTTCATCAGACGTCCGCCGCCACTTTGACCGAAATCATGCGGTCGGGGTTTGCGGGCGGCTCGCCACGGGTGATGTTGTCAACGTATTCCATCCCCTCGATCACGCGGCCATAGACGGTGTATTGCCCGTTCAGGAAATGCCCGTCCTGGAACATGATGAAGAATTGCGAGTTGGCGGAATTCGGATCCTGCGAGCGCGCAGCCCCCAGAACGCCGCGGTCGAACGGCAGTTTGGAAAACTCCGCCGGAACATTGCCGAGGTCGGAACCGCCGGTGCCGGCCATGCGGATGTTGAAATCCTTTTCCATGTTGCCGTTGGCGACGTCGCCGGTCTGGGCCATGAAACCGTCGATCACGCGATGGAAGGCGACATTGTCGTAAGCGCCGGCGCGGGCCAGCTCCTTCATGCGTTCAACGTGTTTGGGGGCCACATCGGGCAGCAGCTCGACTACGACGTTGCCGTCCTTCAGCTCGATGATGACAGTGTTTTCGGGGTCTTTGATCTCGGCCATGAATGCCTCCTGTTAAGTGTCCAGAAGGCAAAATATGGTCTGCGGGGGCAAAACGAAACCCCTGTGTCAGTTTTTCGCGTATTTATTCTGCAGGGCCGTGGCCACGGCAGCAGGCACAAAACTGGAAATATCGCCGCCGAGGCGGGCGATTTCCTTGACCAGACGCGAGGCGATGGCCTGATACGGCGCGTCGGCCATCAGGAACACGGTCTCGATCCCGTCGTTCATGGCCCGGTTCATGCCGACCATCTGGAATTCGTATTCGAAGTCGGAAACCGCGCGCAGGCCGCGGATGATCACCCCTGCCCCGACATCGGTGGCACAGTCGATCAGCAGGTTCTCGAACGGATGCACGACGATTTCGGTGTCGCAGCTTGCGGCAATGCTGGCGCAGTCGGCCTCGATCATCGCCACGCGTTCCTCCAGCGTGAACAACGGGCCCTTGTCGCGGTTGATGGCAACGCCGATCACCAGCTTGTCTACAAGGCTGCAGGCCCGCGTGATGATATCGCGATGCCCGAGGGTAATCGGATCGAAAGTGCCCGGATACAGACCGATACGCATGGATGTCCCTTTCCTTTTTTTGTGCAACGCAACATTATTGCGCGTGCAAGGTCAAGGGGATTTTCGGCACCGGTCAGATATTTCCGGCAATCAGTTCCGCCATCTGCTGGTTCTCGATCTGGATTTCCTTGATACGGGTGGCAACCACGTCGCCGATGGAGATCACCCCGACCAGTTTGCCGTTGTCCATCACCGGCATGTGGCGGAAGCGCCCCTCGGTCATGATGACCATCAGTTCCTTCATGGTGTCCGAGGGGCTGCAACTGCGCACCTTGTCGGTCATGATATCGCGCACGCAATCGCTCATGCAGGCCACGCCTCGGGCGCCTATCTCGCGCACAATGTCGCGTTCGGACAGGATGCCCTTCATCTCCTCCCCTTCGCGCACGATCAGCGCCCCCACCCGTTTTTCCGAAAGAAGCTTCGCCGCCTCCGAGACCGTGTCCCCCGGCGCAATCGCATAGATT
>JALSHL010000310.1 GCA_026982255.1 Paracoccaceae bacterium
TGGTGGAAAGGGCAATCACCGGCATCACCAGATATTGCCACTGCCCCCCGTTCCAGCCCCCGCCGGGCAACCACCCCAGCCAAAGGGTAAAGACGATCAACAGCAGTGGCGCCATGACAAAGTTCGGCAAGACCTGCGCTCCGACCGCCACGCCGCTGGCGACATAATCAATCACACTGTTCTGCCGGATCGCCGCAATTGCCCCGAGCGTAACGCCGACAGAAACTGCAACGATAAAAGAAATGCCTCCGTATTTCAGCGTGATCGGGAAACCCTGCGCGATGATCTCGTTCACGCTGCGGTCCTTGTATTTGAACGAGGGGCCAAAATCGAAATGAGCGACCACCCCCCAGGTGTAGTTGACAATCTGCTTCCACAGCGGCTGGTCCAGCCCGTATTTCGCTTCGATATTTGCCAGAACCTGCGGCGGCAAGGGCCGCTCGGATGTGAACGGGCCACCCGGAGCCGCGTGCATCAGCAGGAAGGAGATGACAATCAGGATCAGCAAGGTAGGAATAGCCAGAGCGATCCGTTTAATCACGTAGTTCAGCATGTCGCAAACCTATGAGAAATTTCTGTCCGGCGTATTGTCCCGAACCGACATATGCGAAGCACCGCGCGGATAAAGGCGCGGTGCTCCAGTTCAGATGACGCTGCTATTCGGCAACCTTGTAGAGGTTACGCGAATACCAGTTCTGCTCGACGTTGTTATAGGGCCAGCCCTTAACATTCGGTTTGAGCATGAACACACCGGTGTAGTGATACACGGGGATCAGCGGCATTTCTTCGGCCAGGATCTGCTCGACACGGGTGTAGTTGGCACTCGGGTCTGCCAGAGTTTTGGCTTCGGCCATCAGCGCATCAACTTCGGCATTGCTGTATTTGCCGTCATTGTAGCCCGATTTCGAAGTCAGCAGGTCGAGGAAAGTAGAGGCCTCGTTGTAGTCGCCACACCAGCCACCGCGTGCAACCTGGAAGTTGCCGTCGTTGCGGTTCTGCAGGAATGTTTTCCATTCCATGTTTGCCAGCGTTGCTTCGACACCGAGTTTCTGTTTCCACATCTGGGTCATCGCGATAGCGATTTTCTTGTGACCTTCGGATGTGTTGTAGAGCACCTCGATCTGCAGCGGGTTGTCTTTGCCGTAACCGGCAGCCGCCAGCAGCTCGACAGCCTTCGCATCACGCTCCGCCTGTGTCATCTGGCCGAACGGCACATCAGGCACTTCGAAGCCGGCAGTCGCGCCAGGCGTGAAGGTGAAGGCCGGGATCTGGCCAGCCTGCAGGATGTTCTCGGTAATGACCGAGCGATCCAGTGCATAGGACAGGGCCTGACGAACGCGAACGTCTTTCAAGGCTTCCGGACCATCGTCACGCAGGTTGAAGGTATAATAGTAAGTGCACAGGCGCGGGAACGAGGTTGCCTCGTCCGGATATTCCGCTTTCAGGCGCAGGAACTGGCCCGACGGCACCGTGCCGCGATCCAGCTCGCCGGCCAGATAACGGGTCAGATCGGTGTTTTCGTCGTTGATGACCAGCGTTACAACCTTGTCGATGATGGTTGCATCGTTGTTCCAGTACATCGGGTTGCGTTCACGCACCATGCGCTCCTGCGGGACATGCTCGGTCAGAACATAGGCGCCGTTGGAAACGATGTTTTCCGGCTTGGTCCAGTCGTCACCGTATTTCTCGATCACCCAGCTCGGGGTCGGGAAGGTGCTGGCATGCGTGGTCATGGCCGCAAAATAGGGCAGCGAGGCCGAGAGTTTCACCTCGAAGGTGTAATCGTCAACCGCACGAACACCGAGGGTTTCGGGATCGGCCTCACCGGCCAGAACCGGACCAACGCCTTCGATCGCCATGATTTCGGCGAACCAGGAATAGGGCGAAGCCGTTTCCGGGTCGGCCAGACGACGCCAGGCGTAAACGAAATCATTCGCGGTTACCGGCGTGCCGTCAGACCATTTCGCGTCTTTGCGCAGGGTAAAGGTATAGACGTTTTTCTCGTCATTCGTGGTAAAGCCTGTGGCTACACCGGGAACGAGATTGCCGTCGGCATCCTGGTTCATCAGACCCTCGAAAAGGTCGCGGATCACGTCGGAACCGCTGACGTCTTCGACGATCTGCGGATCGAGCGAGGAAACCTCGTCCAGAACGCTATAGGTAAATGTCTGGTCTTCAGCCAGAACCTCTCCGGTTACAGGGTGGGTTTTGGCAGCAAGAACCGGCGATGCCGCCAGACTTGCCGCGACAAAACCCGCCGCCAGAGCCTTGGAAAAATAGCTCATGTTTCATCCTCCTTATGGATACAAATTGTTGGTCCACACGGCGCAGGTCGAATGCCCGCACCCATTTTTCAAGCAAACCATCGCGACACTTTGCCCTAGGTTCCGAGGCCGTTCAACCACTTCCCTGACGTAAACGTGATTTTGTCACCGGGTTTCATTCAATACTTCTGAAGGATGTCGGGCAGGCGACTGTTGACAGCACGCTACAACCTGTCGCGGAGGCTGAACCAGGTCATAGCCAGAACCAGCATCGGCAGGCGCAACAGTGTCCCGCCCGGAAACCGTCTGGTCGGCACGCTGGCCATGATATCGAAACGCTCCGCAACGCCGCTGATCGCCTCGGCCATCAGTTTTCCCGCGAGCGTTGCCATGGCAACCCCGTGCCCAGAATACCCCGACGCCGACAGGATATTCGGCGTGATCCGGCGAAAATCCGGCATCCGGTTCATCGTGATCCCCAGCGTTCCGCCCCAGGCATAGTCGATCTTCGTATCCGCCAGTTGCGGGTAAATCTCCAACATCGGCGCGCGCGCTTTCTCCGCAAGGTTTTCGGGAAATTTGTAGCCGTAGCTCTCACCACCGCCGAACAGCAGGCGGTTATCCTCGGACAGCCGATAATAGTTCACCACAAATTTGCTGTCGGCCACGGCAACATCATCGCGGATCAGTGCACGCGCCCTATCTTCGCCAAGTGGCTCTGTCGCCACAATAAAGTTGTTGATCGGCATGACATGCGCTGCGGTTTCCGGCTCCATCGTGCCCAGATAGCCGTTGCAACCCAGCGCCACATACCGCGCCGAAACCGTTCCCGCAGGCGTCACAACCGCGGCCGGCTCGCCATGCCCGATCCGCGTTACCCGTGTTTCCTCGAACATGCGCACACCGGCGCGCGCACAAGCAACCGCCAACCCGAGCGCGAAATTCAGCGGATGCAGATGCCCCGCGCCCCAGTCCATCGAGCCGCCGCAATAGGCATCCGTCCCCAGCGCCGCACGAATAGCCTCGCCATCAAGCGCCTCGATTTGCCCGTAGCCATATTCGTTCTGCAATTTTTCAACATAATCGAAAGTGTGGTGCAGATGCTTAGGCTTCAACTCGGCGTGCATCACACCGGGTTTGTAGGCACAATCAATCTTGTGGCGCGCAATCAACTCGCGCACCGTCCCCTTGGACTCCTCGCCCATATCCCAAAGCTGGCGGGCATGTTCCTTGCCAACCATTTTCTCCAGTTCGTCCTGCTCCACCCGTTGGCCAGAGCCAACCTGCCCGCCATTGCGCCCCGAAGCACCAAAGCCAAGCCGCTGTGCCTCCAGCAACACAACATCGAAGCCCCGTTCGGCCAGATGCAGCGCCGTTGACAAGCCCGTGTAGCCCCCACCAACCACGCAGACATCACAGGATATATTCCCGTCAAGCGACGGAAATTTCTCCAGAAACCTGCCCGTTGCTGTATAGTAGGAGTCGGGATATTCCCCCTGCCGGTCATTGATTGTCAGCAAATCCATCAAACGTTCAGAAGCAGATGCTCCCGCTCCCATGGTGAAATAACGGCCAGAAAGGCTTCTGCCTCGTGGCGTTTGATGGCAGTATAGACAGAGCAAAACTCCTCGCCCAGAACCCCGGCCAGTTCCGGCGCTTCGTCAAACAGCTCCAACCCGCGCATCAGGGAACGTGGCAAGGCATGGGGCTGCTCGTAAGCCTCCCCTGTCAGCGGCTCACGCGGTTTCAGCCCGTTTTTCATCCCCAGATAGCCACACGCCAACGAGGCCGCGAGCGCCAGATAAGGGTTGGAGTCCATCCCCACCACACGGTTTTCAACGCGCCGCGCCGCATCCGAGGAAATCGGAATACGAATACCCGTCGTGCGGTTATCCGCCCCCCACTCCAGATTGATCGGCGCGGACCCCGAAGCCACAAACCGGCGATAGGAATTTACATAGGGCGCGAAAAAGCTGATTGCGTGCGGGATGTACTTTTGCTGTCCGGCAATGAACCTGAAAAACAGTTCCGTTTCCGAGCCATCCGGCGCCGTGAATACATTATGCCCGTCCGCATCCACAATCGACTGGTGGATGTGCATGGCGCTGCCCGGCTCGTCCTGCATCGGTTTCGCCATAAAGGTGGCAAAACAATCGTTGCGAAACGCCGCCTCGCGGATCAACCGTTTGAAATAGAACACCTGATCGGCCAGAACCACCGGATCGCCATGGACGAGGTTGATCTCGATCTGGCCCGCACCGCCCTCCTGAATGATGGTGTCGATCTCGTATCCCTGCGCCTCGGCGAAATCGTAAATATCGTCGATCACCTTGCCGTATTCATCCACCGCCGCCATGGAATAGGCCTGCCGCGAAACCACCCGCCGCCCCGTCCGCCCCATCGGCGGCTCGATCGGTTGTGCCGGATCAAGGTTCGGTTTGGTCAGATAGAATTCGATTTCCGGTGCGACAACCGGCGTCCATCCCTCGGCCTTGTAAAGGTCCAGCACCCGCCTCAGCACATTACGCGGCGCAAGGCCGATGGGGTTTCCGTCCAGATCGACCACATCGTGGATCACCTGCACCGTCACATCATCGGCCCATGGCGCGGCAACGGCGGTCGAGTAATCCGGCTTCAACACCATGTCGGATTCGGTCCACTGGTTCTCGATCTCCATATCGACATAATCGCCGGCAATAGTCTGGTAAAAAATCGAGGTCGGCAGGAACGTCCGTTCCATCCGGTTGAAGGTGGACGAAGGCATCGCCTTGCCGCGCGACATGCCGACGATGTCGGCGATGATGCACTCGACCTCTTCGATCCGGCGGCCGTCCAGCCATTCTTGCGTCGCCTCGGGAAACTTCGAGACATAATTAACAGGCTTGCGTGCCATGATTTTTCCTTTACAGCCGCCCGATAGGTTTGCCCTTGGCGCCATTTTTTTGCGCCAGCAGACACAACCAGTCATGCGCCACCGTCGCGGCGGCAATTGCGGTAATTTCGGCGTGGTCATATGGCGGCGACACCTCGACCACGTCCATGCCGACAAGGTTAAGCGAACCGAGGCCGCGTATCAACTCCAGCGCCTGCCAGCTTGCCAGCCCGCCGGCAACCGGTGTGCCGGTGCCGGGCGCAAAAGCCGGGTCCAGCCCGTCCACGTCGAAGGAAATATAGACCGGTGCGGCCCCTGCCCGCTCCTTGATGATCTCCAGCGCCGCATCGATACCGTTGCGATGCACCCACGGCGCGGTCAGGATTTCAAAACCGTGGTCGCTGTCGTTATAGGTGCGCAAACCGATCTGGGTGGATTTCGACACGTCGATCACCCCCTCGGCCGCCGCGCGTCCAAACATGGTGCCATGATCGATGCCTCCGTGATCCTCCCATGTGTCGCAATGGGCATCGAACTGGATCAGGGCAATCGGCCCGTGCTTTTCGGCGTGTGCCTTCAACAGCGGATAGGCCACGAAATGATCGCCGCCAAAGGTCAGCATCTTCGCGCCGCTTGCCAGAATATGCGCCGCATGCGCCTGAATATCGACGGGAACCGAAGCCGCATCATGCGGGTTCAGCATACAATCGCCCCAGTCGATAACCGCCAGCGACTCGAACGGATCGAACCCGAAAGGGAAGGCCTCCAGCTCCGCCAGTTGCACCGAGGCCTCGCGAATGGCGCGTGGCCCCAGACGGCAACCGGAACGATAGGTCACCGCGCTGTCATAGGGCACGCCGCTGACCACCACATCGACCCCTGCAAGATCGCGCGAATAACGCCGCCGCAGAAACGACAGCGCCCCGCCATAGGTCATCTCAACCCAGCGTTCCTTGTTGCCCCTGGCCCGAAATGCCTGATCGCCCGTTGCCATTATGTCACCTTTTTGCGCATGAAAAACCACGATATTGTAATGCCTATCGCCACCGCCACCACAATCAGGGTTGCCAGCGCGTTGATATCAGGGCTGACCCCCAGCCGCACCTTGGAGAAAATCACCATCGGCAGGGTCGAGGCCCCGGGACCGGACACAAAACTCGCCACCACCAGATCATCCAGCGACAGGGTAAAGGACAGCAACCAGCCCGAAATCAGTGCCGGCGCGATCATCGGCAAGGTGATGTCGAAAAACACCCGCAGGGGTTTCGCGCCCAGATCGGCCGCCGCCTCCTCGATTGAATCATCCATATCGGCCAGACGCGACTGCACCACAACGGCGACATAGGCCATACAGAAAGTCGTATGCGCTATGATGATCGTCATGACCCCGCGCCCCCCGGGCCAGCCGATCAGCGCCTCCATCGCCACGAACAGCAACAGCAGCGACAGGCCGGTTATCACCTCGGGCATGACCAGTGGCGCCGTCACCATTCCGGTCAGCAACCCGCGCACCCGCACCCGCCCGAAACGGGTCAGCACCAGCGCCGCCATTGTTCCCAGAACCGTGGCCAGCGAGGCGCTTATCACCCCGATTTTCAGGCTGATCCACGCCGCGCCGAGGATCTGCGGATCGGTAAACAGCTCGCCATACCATTTGGTTGACCAGCCGCCCCAGACCGTCACCAGCTTGCTTTTGTTGAAGCTGAAAACAATCAGCGACGCGATGGGAATATACAGGAACAGAAATCCCGAAATCGCCACGAACGGCAGGAAAAAACCGCGTTTCATCACGCTTCCTCCTGTTTCGATTGCGCAAGCCGCAGTAGCATGATCGGGATCACCAGCAACACCAGCATGGCAATCGCCACTGCCGAGGCCACCGGCCAGTCGCGGTTGCTGAAGAACTCCGACCACAGCACCTTGCCAATCATCAGCGTGTCGGGGCCGCCCAGCAGTGCGGGAATAACAAATTCGCCAATCGCCGGAATGAACACCAGCATCGAGCCGGCAACAATTCCAGGCAACGACAGCGGCAGCGTAATCCTGAAAAACGTCGTCACAGGATTGGCGCCGAGGTCGGCCGAAGCCTCCAGCAGCGCATCATCCAGCTTCACCAGATTGGCATAGAGCGGCAGGATCATGAACGGCAGGTAAGTATAGACAATCCCGATATAAACCGCGACGTCGGTCTGCATGATGATCAGCGGCTCGCTGATGATGCCGAACTTCAGCAAAATCGCGTTCAATATCCCCTTGGTCTTCAGAATTCCGATCCAGGCATAGACCCGCAACAGGAACGAGGTCCAGAACGGCAGCACGATCAGCAACAGCAATAGCGAGCGTTTCGGCTCGGGACTGCGCGCAATGTAATAGGCCATCGGATAGCCGATCAGCAGGGCAAACACGGTCGAGAAAAACGCGATCCGGATCGAGGAAATATAGGCGTTGATATACAGGCTGTCCTGCCAGAGATAGGCATAATTCCCGAAAGTATAGCGGATATCCCAGCCCCCGTCCGGTCCGCGCACGAACAGCGGCGAATAGGGCGGTCGGGCAATCATCGGCTCGGCGACAGAGATTTTCAGCACCACCAGAAACGGAATCAGGAAAAACAGCAGCAGCCAGAGCGTCGGCACCGCAATCACCAGCCCGCGCCCGCTGAACCCCAGCTTGCGCAGGACCGAGGCCGTCGCCCGCCAGAAACCGCTTCTCTGCACCGCTTCGGTCATTTCACCAGCACCACGCCCGAGGCCGGATTCCAGCTCAGATACACGATCTCGTCCCAGCTGATCGGCGCATCCTCGTGCAGCAGGTTCGACTTGGTTACCCGCACAATCTTGCCGCTGCCCAGCTTCACGCGATAAATCGACAGATTGCCGAGATAGGCCACCTCCTCCACCACACCCTTGACCACATTCGCCGCCCCTTCGGGCGCCTCGCGGCTCAAGGTTATCTGTTCCGGCCGGATCGCAACCCAGACACCCTGCCGTGCCTTCAACCC
>JALSHL010000311.1 GCA_026982255.1 Paracoccaceae bacterium
CGAAACCGGCTTTGAAATTCCCGGCCTGAACCTGACCGCACCACAGGCGGCCACGCCGGCGATCGACCGCCCCGCACCGGATTCGCGCGGCGTCATCACCTATGAAACCTATCAGGTCATGGTCGCCCGCAGCGGCGACACCCTCGTTTCCATGGCGCAGCGCGTCGGCATCGCACCCGAGGTCCTCGCCCGCCACAACGGCCTGCCGATCAGCTATACCCCCCGCGCGGGCGAGCTTCTGGCCCTCCCGCAGAACGTCGGCGGCACCGTCGTCGCCAGCCCCAGCGGCTGGAGCCCCGAGATCGCGGCCACGGCCATCAATAACGCTACAACGGGCGGTATCGGCGGCTCGACCCCGTCGGTAGGCACCCCGAACGAACCTCTGCGCCACCGCGTCGAGGCAGGCGAAACCGCCTATTCCATCGCGCGGCTCTACAATGTTTCCGTCACCGCGCTGGCATCATGGAACGGTCTTGGCCCCGACCTGACCGTGCGGATCGGGCAGGAACTGCTGATCCCCGTCGCCGATACAGACCAGATTGTCGTCAACACCGCCACAGCCACCGCCACCCCGGCACCCGCCGTTACCCCGGCACCGACACCCGCACCACAACCCGCGGCAACGCCGACACCGGCGCCCGGCCCCGCGGCCGTGTTCCTGCCGCCGGTCAACGGCTCGGTCATCCGTGGCTTCAACCCCGAAGCCGGCCGCAACAAATCCGAAGGCATCGACTATTCCGTCCCCGCCGGCACGCCGGTCAAGGCCGCCGCCGACGGCACCGTGGCGCTGGTTTCGGAGTCCAACGGCAGCCTCGGCACCATCGTGCTGATCCGCCATTCCAACGGGCTGCTGACCATCTATGGCCGCATCGACAAGGTAACGGTTTCCAAGGGCGATACGGTCAAACAGGGCCAGACTATCGGCGTGGTCGCCGCCGCCGACAACCCCTCGATGCACTTCGAGGTCCGGCGCGGCACCGAAGCCATAGACCCCGCCCCCTACATGTAGAAAACCCGCGCGGTGCCGGTTACAGCCTGACGCCGCGCCGTCCCGCCAGATCGGTCACATATTGCCACGCCACCCGCCCCGAGCGGCTGCCGCGTGTCTGCTGCCACTCGATTGCCTCTGCGCGCAATTCCTCGTCGGAAATGTCTATTCCGAAAGCATCGCAATAGCCGCGGATCATCGCCAGATAGGCATCCTGATCGCACGGGTGGAACCCCAGCCACAGCCCGAACCGGTCGGACAGGGAAACCTTTTCCTCCACCGCCTCGGACGGGTTGATCGCCGTGGAGCGTTCATTCTCGATCATGTCGCGCGGCATCAGGTGGCGACGGTTCGAGGTGGCATAGAAAACCACATTCTCCGGCCGCCCCTCGATCCCGCCATCCAGAACCGCCTTGAGGGATTTGTAGTGGCTATCATCATGGTCGAACGACAGGTCGTCGCAAAACAGCAGGAAGCGCCTCTCCTCGCCGCGCAGCAGGTTCAACAGCCGCCCGATGCTCGGCAGGTCCTCGCGCTGGATCTCGATCAGCACCAGCCCCGGGGCGGCTTTCAGCGCCTCCGCATGGGCCGCCTTGACCAGCGAGGATTTCCCCATTCCTCGCGCGCCCCACAGCAGAACGTTGTTGGCCGGCAAGCCCTTCGCAAACCGGACCGTATTTTCCAGCAAGGTATCACGGGCGCGGTCAATCCCGACCAGCAGCCCCATATCGATTCGATTGACCTTGGCCACCGGCTCCAGATGATCCGGCGCGGTGTGCCAGACAAAGGCCTCGGCCGCCCCGAAATCCGGTGCGGCAACGGGCGCGGGACTGATCCGCTCCAACGCCTCCGCAATGCGGGTCAGCGCCGCCTCATCCATCAATCCTTGTCCTCGTCCTTGTCGAACTCGGCCATCAGCGGATCTTCTTCCTCTTCGTCGTCCTCGTCGTAATAGCCTTCGGCCCGAAGTTGTTCCTCGCGCTTTTTCTCGACCATTTTGACCAGAATAATGGAAACCTCGTAAAGCCCGTAAACCACCACAAACAGGATCGACTGCGTGATGACATCCGGCGGCGTCACAATCGCGGCGAGGATCAGGATGGCGACCACGGCGTATTTACGCACATTGCCCAGCCCCTCGGCCGAGACCAGCCCCGCCTTGCCCATCAGCGTCAGCAACACCGGCAACTGGAAACAGATGCCGAAGGCAACAATAAATTTCAGTGCCAGCGACAGGTAGGACTTGATCGAACCGAAGTAGAAAACCTTCAACCCCTCGTTCGCCGCATCCGCCGCGGTTGCGGTTCCGGCCGCGGTATCGCCCCCCAGCCCGAGCATCGATGACACCAGCGGCACCACCCCGCTGAACCCGAGGAAAAAGTTCATCGCCAGCGGCATCACAACGAAATAGGCAAAGGCCCCGCCCGCGATAAACAGCAATGGCGAGGCAATCAGGAACGGCAGGAAGGCCCCGCGCTCCTCCTTGTAAAGCCCGGGTGCCACGAATCGCCACATCTGGAAGCCGATATAGGGGGACACCAGCGCAAAGCCGAACAGCACGGCGATCTTGACATAGGCGAAAAACGCATCCTGCGGTGCATCGAAAAACAGCTGCGGGTTTTCACCGCGCGCGCGCATGATGTCGGCCATGGGTTGCGCCAGAAAGGCGAGAATCTGCTCGGCAAACGGGAACAGTATCACCATTCCGATCAGAAACGCCGCCAGCGACTTCATGATGCGCGAGCGTAACTCGGCCAGATGTTCGATCAACGGCGCTGTGGAGTCCTCGACTTCGGATTCACTCATGATATCTCTCTCTGCCGGTTACTCTTTGGCGGCGGATGTTTCCGTGGCGGCTTTGTCCGCCGGCTTCTTGGCTTTCGGCTTGGCAGGCGACTTGGGCTTGGCTTTTGGTTTGGCCTCGGACTTTGCCGCGGCTTCCGGATTCGGGGCTTCCTCGACGATGTCGACAATCTTCTGCGCCGGTTTCTCGTCGGGCACTCCCGCCACGCTGTCATCCGCATCCTCGACCAGCGGCTCGCCGCTTTCCTTGGCGTCGAGGATTTTCTTGAACTGGTCCTTGGCAGCCTTGCTGGCGGTGAAACCCGGATTGGTAAACTTGTTCACGTCCTCCAATCCCTTGGTCACCCCCTTGATGTCTTCCTGTATGTCCTTGAATCCGGTCGCGTCGGCAGCATCCTCCATCGAGCGCTGGAACTCCCGCGCCATGGATTTCGCCTTGCCGACATATCGTCCGACTGTGCGGAACATAACGGGCAAATCTTTCGGGCCTACTACAATCAGCGCGACAACGCCGATCAGCAGAAGCTCCGAGAAGCCGATGTCAAACATGTTTCAAGCCTCCGATGGCCGGACCGTTGGCCGGATCAGGCTTTGTCTTTGTCACTGGTCGGTGTCACATCGACGGCTTCGTCGGCAGCGGCTTTTTCAAGCTCTGCCTTGCCCTCGTTGATACCTTTCTTGAACGACGTGATCCCCTTGCCGACTTCGCCCATCAGCGACGAGATCTTGCCGCGCCCGAACAGAACGAGCACCACGACAGCGATCAGCAGAAGCCCCGGAAGGCCGATATTGTTAAGCATGTGTTTGCTCCTATAACAGATAGCCGGACGCGCGCGCCCGGGAAATTTCTTGTCCCGACCCTACATTTATTGGCTTACGCCACGGTATTCAAACCCCAAATGCAATCTTGGGCGGTTATTTTCCTGTCCCGACCGGAATACAACGCTCATTATTGCCCGCAGGAAAGACAAAACAGCGGTCACGCCGCATGGACAACCAGAGCGGCGTGCCCTCTTTCGGCAGGAAAACCCCCGGCACTGTGGCCCGCAAAAGCGAGTTGTCATACTCCATACGCAATTCCACCAGCGATTCACTGCCCAGAAACCGCGCCCGCTCCACCAGACCACGCGCCGGCACCCCCTCTTGCGGTGTCGGGTTCGGCCCCTTGCCGTTGCGGTCGAAATCGATCCGCAGGTGCTGCGGGCGAATGACGATCTCGACTTTCGTGCCATCGGCCATGCCGGGCGCGAAAAACTGCCCGAAGGGTGTATCCGTCTGCGCGTTCACCACCTTGCCGCAAATCACGTTGACGTCGGAAAAAAACGCCGCCGCCTCGCGATCCTTGGGGTTGTTGTAAATGTTGTAGGGCGCGCCGATCTGCACGATCTCGCCACGCCGCATCAGCGCGATCTGGTCGGCCATGCGCATGGCTTCCTCGGGTTCATGCGTCACCAGCAAAACCGCCGTGCCCTCCTCTTTCAGGATGCCCAGAGTCTCGTCGCGGATGCCGTCGCGCAGGCGGTTGTCCAGCCCGCTGAACGGCTCGTCCATCAGCATCACCTCGGGTTTCGGTGCCAGCGCCCGCGCCAGTGCCACCCGTTGTTGCTCGCCCCCCGACAGCATATGCGGATATTTATCCGCCTGATGTGCCAGCCCGACCCGCTCCAGCATTTCGAGAGCGCGGGCGCGGCTGTCGTTTCCCTTCAGCCCGAAGGCCACATTCTGCACCACGTTCAGATGGGGAAACAGCGCAAAATCCTGAAACATCAGGCCGATAGAGCGTTTTTCCGGCGGCAGATGCACCGTTCCGCCGGAAATCAGCTTGCCATCCAGCAACACCCGCCCCGCATCCTCGCGGTCCACCCCCGCCGCAATACGCAACGTCGTGGATTTGCCGCACCCCGAGGGGCCAAGCAGGCACGTCACCTGCCCGTGCTCCAGCGTCAGCGACAGATTGTTCACCGCTACATGTCCGGCAAATTCGCGGGTGATGCCTTCCAGCACCAGTTTCGGCTGATTTTCGGTCACACTGTTCTCCGCCAGTAACCCGATTGATTTAATCGGGATTACCGCCAGATAGCAACTCCCCCCGACTTCGGCAACCCTGCGCGATTACGAAGCTCAGCAGCAACAGCCCTCCGCCGGCTCCTTGCTCCGGTCGAAAGGCAATCCACCACCACATCCGGCGAATATACCCCGATGCGTCGCGAAATCGCCGGAAAAGCCGAACAGCGGGGCAAAACGGCTGTCGGCCAGCATCCGCCAGGTATTTCCGCAAACCGGCACCGGCTTGCCCGTTTCGAAACGGTGCCCCTTGTCCAGCACGAAAACATCCGGCGACTCCGGCAGATTGCCCTTGTAGGTCACCACCTGCCCGTAATCCTCGCAAGCCGGTTCCAGCCCGTCGAGTTTGAACAAACGGTAAGTGGCCGAATAAAACTCGATCCCCTCCAGCTTTTTCTCGACCTCCGGATTGTCGATCCCCAGCGGCCGGTCCTCGACAAGCCGCGGATCGGCGAAACCGGCCTCTTTGGCCAGAGTCAGGAAATCGTTCCAGTAAAGCGCTCCGCTCAGACACTCGCCATACAGCACCGGATCCTCCAGCAAGGCTGCGGGCACCCGCCGGTCGGCATAGACATCGGAAAAATACAGCTCCCCGCCCGGCTTCAGCAGGCGGTAGGCCTCGCGCAGCACAGCCGGCTTGTCGGGTGACAGATTGATCACACAATTAGAGACGATAATATCGAAGCTTCCATCCGCCAGCCCCAGTTCGTCCAGCCGCTCGATATAGCCCTTGTGAAAGGCCACATTCGGGGTGTCGTATCCGAAAGCTTCGGCATGATAGTCCACATGCCGGCGCGCGATCTCCAGTTGCTCGTCGGTCATATCGACTCCGACAACCCGCCCCTGCGCCCCTACCAGCGCCGAAAGCGCATAGACATCTCGCCCCGAACCGGACCCCAGGTCGAGGATATGCGCCCCCTCCAGCATGTCCGGCGCCACCAGCCCGCAACCGTAATAATGGCCGGAAACCTCCTCATGAATCAGGCCCAGCACCTGTTTGAGGCGCTCCGGCACCGCATCCGGTGTGCAACAGGCATCGGTTTTCAGATCGCCCGATCCCTGCAGAACCTTGCCGTAATATTCCTGAACTGTCTCGTGTTTCATGGCTTCCCCGCCTACATCGTTGTATTTACGGCACCGCCATCCAGCAGAATGTTCTGCCCGACGATGAAACCCGCATGCCGGGAACACAGGAAGGCACACATCGCCCCGAACTCCTCCGGTGTGCCGTAACGGCGGGCCGGAATTGTCGCCTGCCGCCGCGCCCGCGCCTCGGCCATGGTGATTCCCTCGGCCTCGCTCACTGCCTGATCGAGGCTGTCGGCCCGGTCCGTTGCATGGATCCCCGGCAACAGGTTGTTGATCGTTACCCCTTCGGGTGCCACCTGACGGCTGGTGCCGCCGACGTAACCGGTCAGCCCCGCACGGGCCGAATTCGACAGGCCCAGCACCGGAATCGGCGATTTCACCGATTGCGAGGTGATATTCACCACCCGCCCCCATTTGCGCGCCATCATGCCGGGCAGGACCGCCTTCATCAGGGCAATGGGTGTCAGCATATTGGCATCGAGCGCCTTGATAAAATCCTCGCGCTCCCAGTCCGACCACATGCCCGGCGGCGGACCACCGGCATTGTTGACCAGAATGTCGGGATCGGGATTGGCGGCCAGCACCATCGCCTGCCCCTCCTCCGTGGTGATATCGCACGCCACAGGCGTGACTTTCACGCCGTATTTTGCTGCAATCTCCTCCGCTGCCTGTTGCAACGGCCCTTCGGTGCGCGCATTGATCACCAGATCGACCCCCGCTCCGGCCAGCGCCTCGGCACAGCCACGCCCCAGCCCTTTCGAGGCCGCGCAGACAATTGCCGTTTTCCCCTTGATCCCCAGATCCATGGTCCACTCTCCTGATTGATTCACGGCCAGTCTAGGCGATACGCGAGGACATGCAATCGCCATTCGGGGATAGTGTTTTTAGCCGCAATAAATATCGGCAATATTGTCCTCGACATCGAGCCGGATATTGATGCGCTCGGCAAAATATTCCTTCGTCACCACGGAGCCGGCCTCGATCACCCGTTTCGGATCGGGAATCGTCACACCGGCCAGCGCGGTTACCGGCTGCCCGACCAGATATTTGAATTGCGATGCACCGCAACTGTCGCTGACCAGTGCCGGCGGCACCGGGTTGACGCTCTCGAAATAACCCGAACTGTTGGAACAGGCTGCCAGAAACAGCGCCCCTGCCATCGCAAATCCTGTTGAACTCAAATCCATTCCAGCCCCCTTCAGTGACAAAACTGCCCGAGTCTAGCGCCATAGCAACCGTCACTCAACCCTGCTGCCGAGAGGCACAAACCTGCAAGCGCTTTCCTGTTCCCTTTCGCCTCCGCCTGCCCTATATGCCCCCTATGACAAATACCGCCACAAATACCCCGCCCCTGCCCGCCGAAATCGCGCGTCGCCGCACCTTCGCGATCATCTCGCATCCCGATGCCGGCAAGACGACCCTGACGGAAAAATTCCTGCTGTTCGGCGGCGCGATCCAGATGGCCGGACAGGTGCGCGCCAAGGGCGAGGCGCGCCGCTCGCGTTCCGACTTCATGCAGATGGAAAAGGACCGCGGCATTTCGGTTTCCGCCTCGGCCATGTCGTTCGAATTCCGCGACTACTGGTTCAACCTTGTGGACACCCCCGGCCACTCGGATTTTTCCGAGGACACCTACCGCACCCTGACAGCGGTCGATTCCGCCATCATGGTCATCGACGGCGCCAAGGGCGTCGAGAGCCAGACGCAGAAACTGTTCGAGGTCTGCCGCCTGCGCGACCTGCCCATCGTCACCTTCTGTAACAAGATGGACCGCGAGAGCCGCGATATTTTCGAGATCATCGACGAAATCCAGGAAAACCTCGCCATCGACGTCTGCCCTGCCAGCTGGCCCATCGGGGTCGGGCGCGAATTCATCGGCGCCTATGACCTGCTCAACGACCGCCTGCAAATCATGGACCGCGCCGACCGCAACGTGAAAGCCGACAGTATCGAGATCAACGGTCTCGACGATCCGGCCATCGAACAACACGTCCCCGCCGACCTGCTGGAAAAACTGCGCGAAGAGGTCGAAATGGTGCGCGAGCTGCTGCCCGCCTTCAACCGCGAGGCATTTTTGAACGGCTCCATGACCCCGATCTGGTTCGGTTCGGCGATCAACTCCTTCGGT
>JALSHL010000312.1 GCA_026982255.1 Paracoccaceae bacterium
TTCCGGCGCTGGACCTGAAATCCATCTACGAGGCGCCGCTGGCCTATCATCGCGAGGGCATGGACCGCGCGGTGCTGGAGGCCTTCGGCATCACGGACGCGCCGGAGCCGGATATGACCAAGTGGACCGATGTGATGGACCGCATCGAACACCCCGAGGGCGAGGTGAAAATCGCCATTGTCGGCAAATATGTGCAACTGGACGATGCCTATAAATCCATCGCCGAGGCCCTGACCCATGGCGGTATTGCCAACCGGGTGAAGGTAAGGGCCGAGTGGATCGATTCCGAGCGTTTCGAGAATGACGAGGATATCACGCCGCTGTTGCAAGGCTATAACGCCATTCTGGTGCCCGGAGGTTTTGGCGAGCGCGGCACCGAAGGGAAAATACGGGCGGCGAAATACGCGCGCGAACACGACATCCCCTATCTGGGCATCTGTCTGGGCATGCAGATGGCGGTGATCGAGGCGGCACGCGATCTGGCCGGCATTGCCGATGCGGGCTCCGAGGAGTTCGACCACGAAGCCGGCGAGAAACGCTTCACGCCGATTGTCTATCACCTGAAGGAATGGGTCGAGGGCAACCGCACCATCCAGCGCGAGGCCGGTGACGACAAGGGCGGGACCATGCGGCTCGGCGCCTATAACGCAACGCTGGCCGAAGGGTCGAAAGTGGCAGAGATTTACGGCGATACGCATATTTCCGAACGCCACCGCCACCGCTACGAGGTCGATATGAGCTATCGCGCGGCGCTGGAGGAAAAAGGGTTGAAATTCTCGGGCATTTCGCCGGATGGCAAGCTGCCGG
Source organism: Paracoccaceae bacterium (assembly GCA_026982255.1). GTDB lineage: Bacteria > Pseudomonadota > Alphaproteobacteria > Rhodobacterales > Rhodobacteraceae > NORP23. Next base: position 808 of record JALSHL010000312.1, read on the forward strand.
AGATCGTCGAATACCCCGACCACCCGTGGTTCATCGGCGTGCAGTTCCACCCCGAACTGAAATCCCGCCCCTTCGAGCCGCACCCGCTGTTTTCAAGTTTTGTTGAAGCGGCGCTGAAACAGTCGAGGCTTGTGTAGGGTGGCCCCTGCCCCTAGGTATGCAATATGTTTGATGCACTGTTGAAACGCCTGACCGGCGCGCCCTCGACCGAACCGCTCGATGCTTCGGATTCCCGTCTGGCTCTGGCCACCCTGCTGGTGCGGGTGGCGCGGGCGGACCATGACTATGCCCCCGAAGAAGTGGCGGTGATCGATGCCGTTCTGGCCGGCCGCTACGGGCTGTCGGATGCCGAGGTTGCGGAACTGCGCGCCGAGGCCGAGGCGTTGGAGCAGAAGGCCCCCGATACGGTGCGTTTCACCCGCACGATCAAGGATGCGGTGCCTTACGAAGATCGCAATTCGGTGGTCGAAGCGCTCTGGCGGGTCGTGCTGGCGGACGGGCAGCGCGACGATGACGAGAACGGTTTTTTGCGGCTGGTGGCGAACCTGCTGGGCGTCAACGACCGCGACAGCGCCTTTGCACGGCAGAAAGTGCAGAAGGGCTAGAGATTCCGCAACTGGCGCCGGATGCGGCGCTCGTTCTCCGCAATGACCTCCGGATCGGGGGTTGCGCTGCCTTCCCTGTTGGCGTGCGGGAATTTTGTCCGGCGCAGGGGTTCCCCCAGAAAGGTGCAGAGTTCCGGCCAGCCGTCGCCGTTTTCCCAGCAGACATCCAAAAGCAGATGCGGGGCCTGTTCGGCGAAAAAGGCGCGGACTTCGGCGTTGTGTTTTTCGTAGAAGGCCATATGCGCGGCCTCGACCCCGTGCGGGTAGCGGTAGCCATAGATTTTCTTGCGGATGATACCGCCGGATTTGGTAACACGGGCATGTTTTTTCAGGCTTTCCACCCAGATTCCCGGGGATTTGCGCGTGGTCAGGACAAAACGGGCGGAGTCGCCGTAGCGGGCGAACAGCTCGCGATACATCAGCGGCCATGGCCAGTCCTCGAAGGACTCGAAGGCGTCTGTTGTTTCGAACAGGGTGGGCCAGTCGCCCTCGAAACAGGCATGTGCCAGACGGCCCTGCCGGCGGCAGTGGTTGAAACCGAGGCGGCGCAGCGCGACCTTGAGCGAGGAGGTGCCGGTTTTGTTCAGGCCGATGCCGAAAACTTTGAAGGGTTTTGCCATGTGACAGGGGTATCGGGGCTGCGGCTTCAAGGCAACGAAAAAACCGTGCGCACGGCTTCCCTATTCGGGCGTTGCGCAGTAAAAGGCGGCAAAGCAGCCCTATCACGCGGAGCCTTCCCATGACGCAAGAGCCAGCCATCACCGAAGATGTCATTGCCAGCCACGGGATCAGCCCCGACGAATACCAGCGGATTCTGGACCTGATGGGACGCGAGCCGACATTTACCGAGCTGGGCGTGTTTTCGGCGATGTGGAACGAGCATTGTTCCTATAAATCCTCGAAAAAATGGCTGCGCACCCTGCCGACCGAGGGGCCGCAGGTGATTTGCGGACCCGGCGAGAATGCCGGCATCGTCGATATCGGCGACGGGCAATGCGTGGTGTTCAAGATGGAAAGCCACAACCACCCGTCCTATATCGAACCCTATCAGGGCGCGGCGACCGGCATGGGCGGTATTCTGCGCGACGTGTTCACCATGGGCGCGCGACCGATGGCGGCGATGAACGCGCTGTCCTTCGGCGAGCCGGACCACCCGAAAACGCGGCAGTTGCTGAACGGTGTGGTCGAGGGGATCGGCGGCTATGGCAACTGTTTCGGCGTGCCGACCGTGGGCGGGGAGGTCCGGTTCCACAAGGCCTATAACGGCAATTGTCTGGTGAATGCCTTTGCTGCCGGTATCGCGAAAACCGACGAGATTTTCTATTCCGCCGCCTCGGGCGTCAATATGCCGGTGGTCTATCTGGGCGCCAAGACGGGGCGCGACGGGGTGGGCGGCGCGACCATGGCCAGCGCCGAGTTCGACGATACCATTGAGGAAAAGCGCCCCACGGTGCAAGTGGGCGACCCCTTCACCGAAAAGCGCCTGATGGAGGCGACGCTGGAGCTGATGCAGACCGGTGCGGTGATTTCCATTCAGGATATGGGCGCGGCGGGGCTGACCTGCTCGGCGGTCGAGATGGGCGACAAGGGCGGGCTGGGCGTGGCGCTCGATCTGGAGAAAGTGCCGGTGCGCGAGGAGAATATGACGGCTTACGAGATGATGCTCTCGGAGTCACAGGAACGCATGTTGATGGTGCTGAACCCCGAGAAGGAGGAGGTCGCCAAGGCGGTGTTCGACAAGTGGGATCTGGATTTCGCCATCGTCGGGCACACGATTGCCGAGGACCGGTTTATTCTGCGTCTGAACGGCGAGGTGATGGGCGATCTGCCGCTTGCCGCCCTGTCCGGCGAGGCGCCGGAATACGACCGCCCGTGGGTGGAGACCCCTGCCCGTCCGGCGCTGGTCAATGTGCCGGAGGTCGATATGGCGGCGGCCTTGCTGACGATCATGGGCAGCGCCAATTATTCCTCGCGCGCGTGGGTCTGGCAGCAGTATGACCATATGGTCGGCGCCGATACGGTGGTGCGGCCCGGTTCGGATGCAGGCGTCGTGCGGGTGCATGGCACCGAAAAGGCGCTGGCGTTCACCTCGGACGTGACGCCGCGCTATTGCTTTGCCAATCCGTTCGAGGGTGGCAAGCAGGCGGTGGCGGAGGCTTACCGGAACCTCTGTGCGACGGGGGCGAAACCGCTGGCAACGACGGACAACCTGAATTTCGGCAACCCTGAAAAGCCCGAGATTATGGGGCAGTTTGTCGGCTGTATCAAAGGGATAGGCGAGGCGGTCGCGGCGCTGGATATGCCGATCGTATCCGGCAATGTCAGCCTGTATAACGAGACCGACGGCACCGGTATTCTGCCGACTCCGACGATTGGCGCGGTCGGGATCATGGCAACGCTGGACGAGATGATCCGCATTGCGCCGGATGCGGGCGACGCACTGGTGCTGGTCGGGGAGACCCGCGGGCATCTGGGACAGTCCGCCCTGCTGGCCGAAGTGTTCGAACGCGAGGATGGCGATGCGCCGCATGTGGATCTGGCGGCCGAGCGGCGCCATGGCGAGGCGGTGCGGGCGGCCAAGGCGGCCGGTTTGATTACCGCCGCGCATGACCTTTCCGATGGCGGTCTGGCGGTGGCGGCGGCGGAAATGGCGCTGGCCTCGGATCAGGGGGTAACGCTTTCCGGTGAGGGTGCGGGCTGGTTTTACGGCGAGGATCAGGCGCGCTATCTGCTGGCTTGTGCGCCGGAAAATGTGGCGGCGCTGCTGGCGTTCATGGAAGACCGCGATGTGCCGGCGGCGCAGGTCGGCAGCTTTGGCGGACCGGATGTGGTGCTGGGCGACAAGGCGGTGCCGCTGACCGATCTGCGCAAGGCGCATGAGTCCGGTCTGGTAAAGGTCGCCGTCTAAATTTTTCCGAAAGGTTTCGGCAATAGTCCGTAAAGCCGAGGCCCGCAGTTGCAGCTGCGGGCCTCAATTCAGGAGGTGTTCTATGCGAAACCACCTACAGACTGCCTTTTATATACGTCCCCTTCCCTAACAAATCAATAATGTCGCGCCCCCTTGTGCCGGCCTTCGCGACAGCTTAGTTTCCCGTTAACAATAAACTGGAGAGTCCGGATGGCCATAGAAGCACATACTATCGAAGCCCTCATTCGCGAGGCGTTTCCGACCGCACAGATCGAGATTCAGGATCTGGCCGGTGACGGAAAACACTATGCCGCCACGGTGGTGGCCGAGGAATTCAAAGGCCTGAACCGCGTCAAGCAGCACCAGATGGTTTATGCCGCGCTCAAGGAAAAAATGGCCGGATCGCATGGCGAGTTGCATGCGCTGGCCCTGACCACCAAGGCGCCGGCATAAATGGAAACCTGGAAGTACATCATCGGCGGCATTGTTGCCCTGATCACCATTGCCGCGGGAATCGAGGCGTGGTTCAAACGCGGAAAATCCGGCGGACCGCTGGCCGAGAGGATGGACTTCAAGGGATTCGGAGAACCGCAGGAAACCGACAAGCCGCTGGGCATGGAGGCGACCGACACCCGCAGTGTCGAGGAATCCGAAAGGCTGAGCCGGATACTGGGGGGCAACACAAGCATGATCGAGAGATGGCGCAAACGCTGAGCCGTTTGCCACGAAACAACAGCCGCAAGACGGCAAAACAGGAGACACAAGATGAGCAATCCCGCAGAAGACCGCATCAAGGCCGATATCACAGCCAATGACGTTGTGCTGTATATGAAGGGTAACAAGGACGCGCCGCAGTGCGGTTTTTCCAGCCGCGTGGCCGGTGTGCTGAA
>JALSHL010000313.1 GCA_026982255.1 Paracoccaceae bacterium
CATGCGCGACTCCGGCACGCGGCCGATCTGCGATTGCAGGGTTGCGGCCTCGGTATCCAGCAATTTTGCGGCAGCCTGCAAGTGGGGTTCCTCGCCCGCTTCGCAATGGACCAGAAAGTCGCGACCGCCGATTTGAACATTGACTTCAGGCATTGTTTTCCCCTTCGAGCAACGGCCGGATTTGCGCAACCAGATCGTCCAGTTCCTGCCGGTCGGCATCCCGTCGGGCCTGCAACTGTTCCAGCCGCTGTTTCAGTCCGGCGTTTTCCTCGGCCAGACCGGAAACACCGGAAACGGCGGCCTCGATCCTTCCCAAAGCGCTGGCGAGGCGGTCTTGCAGTCTCTCTAGCTCATCCATGCCCGTTCTTTCATCCGCGAATCATTTTTCGTATCAATTCGGGGTATTGTAACCGCTTTTTCACGTTTTGCCGCCCCCGTTTGCACAAGGTTGCTTGACCCGCTTTTACGGAGTGCTAACAAGGTTGCAGAATTTTCGGGAATTCCCCGAAACAGAACCGCCTTGTGCAGAAGGATAGCGCCGTGAATATCGAAGACCTCCGCAAACAACACCCTGACCACTGGAACAAGGCCGCGGCGCTGCGCATGCTGGCCATCGACGCGGTGCAGGCAGCGAATTCGGGCCATCCGGGGATGCCGATGGGCATGGCGGATGTGGCGACGGTGCTGTTTGAAAAACACCTGAAGTTCGACGCCTCGGCGCCGCGCTGGCCGGATCGGGATCGCTTTGTGCTGTCGGCGGGGCATGGCTCCATGCTGCTTTACGGGCTGCTGCACCTGACCGGCTACAAGGATATGAGCATCGAAGAGATCGCGAATTTTCGCCAGATGGGCGCGAAAACCGCCGGCCACCCGGAATACGGCCATGCGGAGGGGATCGAGACGACCACCGGCCCGCTCGGTCAGGGGATTGCCACGGCGGTCGGCATGGCCATGGGCGAGGAGTCCATGCGGGCGCGTTTCGGGCGCAAGATCGTCGATCACACCACCTATGTCATTGCCGGCGACGGTTGCCTGATGGAGGGCATCAGCCACGAAGCGATTGCGCTGGCGGGCAAGCAGCGGCTCGGCAAGCTGATCGTGCTGTGGGACGACAACGGGATCACCATTGACGGGTCGGTGGAAATGTCCGACGTGACGGACCAGATGAACCGGTTTTCGGCCTCCGGCTGGTCGGTGTTTGCCTGTGACGGGCACGATCCGGTGGCGATCGACAAGGCGATCTCGCAGGCGCGGCAAAGCCCCCTGCCCTCGCTGATTGCCTGCAAGACGCATATCGGGTTCGGTTCTCCGGCGAAACAGGATACATCGGGCGCGCACGGGGCGCCGCTGGGGGCCGAGGAAATCGCCAGGGTGCGCGAGATATATGGCTGGAAATCGGCGCCGTTCGAGATACCCGCCGACATCAAGCAAAGCTGGGAAGCCATCGGCGCACGCGGTGCGGCGGAGCGCGCGGCGTGGGAAGACCGCAAGGCGACACTGTCCGAGCGCAAACAGGCCGAGTTCGAGCGGATCATCGCAGGTGTGGCGCCGAAGCGGCTCGGCTCCGTTGTGCGGGCGCTGAAGAAACAGATTTCGGCCGAGGCGCCGAAAGTCGCGACGCGCAAGTCGAGCGAAATGGCGCTGGCCGTGATCAATCCGGTGATGCACGAGACGATTGGCGGCTCGGCGGATCTGACCGGATCGAACAACACGCTGACCGAGGAGCTGGGGACGTTTGACGCGGACAACCGCAAGGGGCGCTATGTCTATTACGGGATCCGCGAACATGGCATGGCCGCGGCGATGAACGGGCTGGCGCTGCATGGCGGCTGTGCGCCCTATGGCGGCACTTTCATGGTGTTTTCCGATTATGCCAAGGGGGCGATGCGGCTGTCGTCGCTGATGGGGCTGCGCGTGGTCTATGTGCTGACGCATGATTCCATCGGACTGGGCGAGGACGGACCGACACACCAGCCGATCGAACAACTGGCCATGATGCGGGCGACGCCGAACCTGAACGTGTTCCGCCCCGCCGATACGGTGGAAACCGCCGAGGCCTGGGAACTGGCGCTGTCGAGCGAGGGCACGCCCTCGGCGCTGGCGCTGACGCGGCAGGGGTTGCCGACGGTGCGGACCTCGCATACCAACAGGAACCTGACGGCGCAGGGTGCCTATGTTCTGGCGCGCGAGGAAGGCAAGCGGCAGGCGATCCTGCTGGCGAGCGGCTCCGAGGTGGAAATTGCGCTGGCGGCGCGGGATCTGTTGCAGGCCAAAGGGATCGGCACGCGGGTGGTCTCCATGCCCTGCTGGGAGCTGTTCGAGGCGCAGGACGAGGCCTATCGCAAGCGGGTTCTGCCCGCCGGTTCCGTGCGTGTGGGGATCGAAGCGGCGGCGCGCTTCGGCTGGGACAAATGGCTGACCGGCGAGCGCGGCAATTCCAAAAAGGCGGATTTTGTCGGGATGGAGGGCTTCGGCGCCTCGGCCCCGATCAAGGATCTGTATAAACATTTCGGTATCACGGCCGAGGCGGTGGCCGCCAAAGTCGAAGCCTTGCTGTAAAACGGGCTGGTCCGGCGCCCCGCGTCGGGCCATACTGCGCCATGGACAATAAAACCGCATTCTGGTTCGCTGTGATCATCATGGGCATCGTTGCCTATGACGGGATTTTCAACGACTGGGACCTGACCTTTGCCATCGGCAAGCTGTTGACCCGCACGACCGACTGGCTGGCCTTCTGGCGGCGGATTTAACGCTCC
>JALSHL010000314.1 GCA_026982255.1 Paracoccaceae bacterium
GACAACCTGAAGTTCACGGTTGAACTGATCGCCCCGATTGCCATGGAAGAGGGCCTGCGCTTCGCCATCCGCGAAGGCGGCCGCACCGTCGGCTCCGGCGTCGTCTCGAAAATCATCGAGTAGTCGATAACCCAAGCCCTGTGACCGGGGTATGATCCCCGGTCGCGTCCTATTTAACCTGCAGCCACAGAGGCATCAAAATGCAGAGTCAAAATATTCGTATCCGGCTTAAGGCCTTCGATTACCGTGTGCTGGATGCCAGCACCGCGGAGATCGTATCCACGGCCAAACGCACGGGTGCAACGGTTCGCGGACCTATTCCGCTGCCGAACAAAATCGAGAAGTTCACGGTTCTTCGTGGTCCGCACATCGACAAAAAGTCGCGCGAGCAGTTGGAGATCCGGACGCACAAGCGTCTGTTGGACATTGTTGACCCCACTCCGCAGACCGTGGACGCGCTGATGAAGCTCGACCTCGCTGCCGGCGTGGACGTCGAAATCAAACTCTAAGGGGGCTGAAATTATGCGTTCTGGAGTAATCGCAAAAAAACTGGGCATGACCCGGTTGTTCATGGAGGACGGCCGCCAGATTCCGGTTACCGTCCTTCAGATGGAAAACGTGCAGGTTGTGGCGCAGCGCACCGGCGAGAAAGACGGCTACACGGCTGTCCAGCTTGGCGCGGGTGCTGCCAAGGCCAAGCGCACAAGCCAGGCTATGCGCGGGCATTTTGCCGCCGCGAAAGTCGAGCCGAAGCGTAAAATCGCCGAGTTCCGCGTCAGCGAGGACAATCTGATCGAAGTCGGTGCCGAAATCACCGCTGACCACTATCTTGAAGGTCAGTATGTGGATGTTGCCGGAACCTCGATCGGTAAGGGTTTTGCCGGTGCCATGAAACGTCACAACTTCGGGGGCCTTCGTGCCAGCCACGGTGTGTCCGTTTCGCACCGTTCGCACGGTTCCACCGGCCAGTGTCAGGATCCGGGCAAGGTTTTCAAAGGCAAGAAAATGGCCGGTCACATGGGTGCTGTCCGTGTTACCACGCAGAACCTGCAGGTTGTCAAAACCGATGCCGAGCGTGGCCTGATCATGATCAAGGGTGCTGTTCCGGGATCCAAGGGTGGTTGGGTAACCATCAAGGATGCGGTGAAGAAAGCCGCACCCGAGGGTGTGCCGACACCGGCTGCTATCCGCTCGACCGAGGCTCCGGCAACGGAAGCCCCTGTTGAAGCCACCGAAGGGGGCGTTGAAGAATGAAAACCGACGTAATCAAACTCGACGCCAAGAAAGCCGGTTCGATTGATCTGGCTGACGAGATTTTCGGTCTCGAGCCGCGTGCGGACATCCTGCATCGCGTTGTGCGTTACCAGCTCGCCAAACGGCAGGCCGGCACGCACAAGGTGAAAACGCGCTCGGAAACCAGCTATACCACCAAGCGAATCTATCGCCAGAAAGGCACCGGCGGCGCACGTCACGGTTCCCGCAATGCGCCGATCTTTCGCGGTGGCGGCATCTACAAGGGTCCGACCCCGCGTAGCCACGCACACAAGCTGACCAAGAAGTTTCGCGCCCTCGGCCTGAAACATGCTTTGTCGGCAAAGGTTGCGGCTGGCGAGCTGGTGATCCTCGAGAATGCCGAGCTGGCCGAAGGCAAAACCAAGGCACTGGCAAAGGTCATGAAGGACCTCGGCTGGAAACGTGCTCTGGTTATCGATGGTGCGGAAGTGAACGAGAATTTCGCCCGCGCTGCCCGTAACATCGACGGTATTGATGTGCTGCCGAGTGCCGGCGCGAATGTCTATGACATTCTGCGTCGCGATACGCTCGTGCTGACCAAAGCCGCCGTCGAAGCACTGGAGGCTCGACTGAAATGAGCACCAAAGCCGAACTCTATGACGTGATCCGCAAGCCGGTCATCACCGAGAAAGCAACAATGGCATCGGAAAACAATGCCGTGGTTTTCGAAGTGGCGATCGACGCCAACAAACCGCAGATCAAGGAAGCTGTAGAAAGCCTCTTTAATGTCAAGGTGAAAGCGGTTAATACCACGATCACCAAAGGCAAGGTCAAACGTTTCAAGGGGCAACTCGGCAAGCGTAACGACGTCAAGAAGGCATATGTTACCCTTGAAGAGGGCAACACGATCGACATCTCGACCGGCCTTTAAGGAATGAACGCATATCGGCCCGTTGTGGGCCGGTATGTTTTTTTGAGCCGACCTTCGGGGCGGTAAACACGGTTCGGCCCGCGGGTCGGACAAGCTAACGGAAGACAGATAAGATGGCACTAAAGTCGTATAAACCGACGACGCCAGGCCAACGCGGGTTGGTTCTGATCGACCGTTCGGAGCTTTGGAAAGGGCGTCCGGTCAAATCTCTTACTCAGGGTTTGACCAAAAAGGGCGGCCGGAACAACACCGGGCGGATCACCATGCGTCGCAAGGGTGGGGGTGCAAAGCGCCTTTACCGTATCGTGGATTTCAAACGCAACAAGTTTGATATGCCCGCAACCGTCGAGCGGATCGAATACGATCCCAACCGGACCGCGTTTATCGCATTGATCCGGTATGAAGACGGCACACAGAATTATATCATCGCTCCGCAGCGTCTGGCTGTTGGCGACAAGGTTGTCGCTTCGGCCAAGGCCGACGTGAAGCCGGGCAACGCCATGCCGTTCACCGGTATGCCGATCGGCACGATCATTCACAACATAGAGCTGAAACCGGGCAAGGGCGGGCAAATTGCACGCGCCGCCGGCACTTACGCACAGTTCGTTGGTCGTGATGGTGGTTATGCGCAGATCCGCCTGTCCTCGGGCGAGCTGCGTCTGGTGCGTCAGGAATGTATGGCCACTGTTGGTGCCGTGTCGAACCCCGACAACAGCAACCAGAACTTCGGTAAAGCCGGCCGTAACCGTCACAAGGGCATTCGCCCCTCGGTTCGCGGCGTTGTCATGAACCCGATCGACCACCCGCACGGTGGTGGTGAAGGTCGCACGTCCGGTGGTCGCCACCCGGTTACCCCCTGGGGCAAACCGACCAAAGGTGCGCGCACACGTTCGAACAAAACGACTGACAAGTATATCGTTCGTTCCCGTCACGCTAAGAAGAAGGGACGTTAAGCTATGGCACGTTCTGTTTGGAAAGGGCCGTTTGTTGATTCCTACGTTCTCAAGAAAGCCGAGAAAGTACGGGAATCCGGCAGCCACGAAGTTATCAAAATCTGGTCGCGTCGTTCGACTATCCTGCCTCAGTTCGTTGGACTGACGTTCGGTGTCTACAACGGCCGCAAGCATATTCCGGTGAACGTCACCGAGGAAATGATCGGCCAGAAGTTCGGTGAATACAGCCCGACCCGTACCTATTACGGTCACGCGGCTGACAAAAAAGCGAAGCGGAAATAGTTATGGGCAAGTCTAAAAACCCCCGTCGCGTCGCGGAAAACGAAGCACAGGCCACCACCAAGATGATGCGGACCTCCGGTCAGAAGCTGAATCTGGTTGCGCAGATGATCCGGAACAAACCGGTCGACAAAGCGCTGACCGACCTGACGTTTTCCAAGAAGCGTATCGCTGGCGATGTGAAGAAATGTCTTCAGTCGGCCATCGCGAATGCCGAGAACAACCACGGTCTGGACGTTGACGAGCTGATCGTCGCGGAAGCCTATGTTGGCAAAAACCTGACCATGAAACGCGGCCGTCCGCGTGCCCGTGGCCGGTTCGGCAAGATTCTGAAACCGTTTAGCCAGCTGACCATCACGGTCCGTCAGGTATCCGCAGATGAGGAGCAAGCCTAATGGGACAGAAGATCAACCCGATCGGTCTGCGTATGCAGATCAACCGCACCTGGGACAGCCGCTGGTATGCGCCGACCAAGGAATACGGTGACCTGCTGCACGAAGACCTCGCGATCCGCGCCTATGTGAAGAAAAACGCCGCTCAGGCCGGTATCTCGCGCGTGATCATCGAGCGCCCGCACAAGAAGTGCCGCGTTACGATCCACGCTGCCCGTCCCGGTGTTATCATCGGCAAAAAGGGCGCGGATATCGAAACGCTGCGCAAGGCGCTGTCGAAGCTGACGGCCTCGGAATTGCATCTCAACATCGTCGAGGTTCGCAAACCGGAAATCGATGCGATGCTGGTGGGCGAGAATATCGCACAGCAGCTGGAGCGCCGTGTGTCCTTCCGTCGTGCCATGAAGCGCGCGGTGCAGAACGCCATGCGCATGGGTGCGCAGGGTGTCCGCATCAACTGCGCCGGCCGTCTCGGCGGTGCAGAGATCGCGCGTATGGAATGGTATCGCGAAGGTCGCGTGCCCCTGCATACATTGCGTGCCGACATCGATTACGCCCACGTCGAGGCCCTGACTGCCTATGGTATCATCGGTATCAAGGTCTGGATCTTCAAAGGCGAAATCATGGAGCACGATCCGCAGGCGCATGATCGTCGCATGACTGAAATGCAAGAGGGTGGCGGTCGTCCGCAGCGCCCCCGGCACAATCGCTAAGCGCGTGAAGGGAAAAGAAAATGCTTCAGCCTAAACGCCCCAGATACCGCAAACAGTTCAAGGGCCGTATTCACGGTCAGGCTAAAGGCGGTTCTGACATCAACTTCGGGACCTATGCCCTGAAATCGACCGAACCGGAGCGCATTACCGCGCGCCAGATCGAGGCCGCCCGCCGTGCCATGACGCGTCATATGAAACGTCAGGGCCGTGTGTGGATCCGGATTTTCCCGGATGTGCCCGTTACCGCAAAACCCATCGAGGTTCGTATGGGTAAAGGTAAAGGTTCCGTCGATCGCTGGGTCGCCAAGGTCAAACCGGGTCGTATCCTGTTCGAGATCGACGGTGTCAACAAGGATGTCGCCATGGAGGCCCTGCGCCTCGCCGCGATGAAACTGCCGGTGAAATGCCGCGTGGTTACCCGCGAAGACTGGTAGGAAACGGAAACGTTTGCCGAATTGGAAACCCCCGATGAAAGTCGGGGGTTTTTGTTTGCGGGTGTCATATCGTGGGGCAGGGAGTTGCCCTTGTTTTATTGGGTGAACGGATTGTTTTGCTTGTCGGCACTAAAGGGGTTGCCAACTACCCCCATCCCCTGTATTTGAGCCACTTCTGTAAGGACTCCACCAGAATCAAGGTGACCGGAATACCTCGGGCCGGCTGGTGATGTTGAAAAGGAAAGCGAAATGAAAGCCGCTGAATTGCGTGAGAAAACGCCCGACGAGCTTCGTGCCGAGTTGGAAAAACTGAAAAAAGAGAGCTTCAACCTGCGCTTCCAGCAGGCGACAGGCCAGTTGGAGAACACTTCGCGCATGAAAGCCGCCCGTCGGGAAGCCGCACGCGTGAAAACAATTCTGAACGAAAAAGCCGCTGCTGCGGCTGCCGAGTAAGGGTGTAAAAGATGCCTAAGAGAATTCTATCCGGTGTCGTGACAAGCAACGCCAACGAACAGACTGTCACGGTTTCCGTTGAACGCCGCTTCACGCACCCCGTTCTGAAGAAAACCATTCGTAAGTCCAAAAAATACCGGGCGCACGATGAAAAGAATGCTTTCAACGTAGGGGATCAGGTCCGTATCCGGGAATGCGCCCCTAAGTCGAAAACTAAACGCTGGGAAGTGATTGCCGAGTAGGCATCGCTCCAGTTAATCGAAACCGTGGGGCCTTAACTGCATTTGGTCCCCACAGGTCGGGAGAAACATTATGATCCAGATGCAGACTAATCTGGATGTTGCTGACAACAGCGGCGCTCGCCGTGTTCAGTGCATCAAGGTTCTAGGCGGTTCTCATCGTAGATACGCCTCTGTGGGTGACATTATCGTTGTTTCCGTGAAAGAAGCCATTCCGCGCGGTCGCGTGAAGAAGGGTGACGTTCACAAGGCAGTGGTTGTGCGCACACGCAAGGAAGTTCGTCGCGAAGATGGCACCGCCATCCGGTTCGACACCAACGCGGCAGTGATGCTGAACAACGCCGGCGAGCCGATCGGCACCCGTATCTTCGGGCCGGTTGTTCGCGAGTTGCGCGCCAAGAACTTCATGAAAATTATCTCTCTTGCTCCGGAGGTGCTGTAATGGCTGCCAAACTCCGCAAAGGTGATAAAGTCATTGTTCTTACCGGTAAGGATAAGGGCAAAGAAGGCCAGATCACGAAAATCCTGCCCGCAAAAGGCAAGGCAATCGTCGACGGTGTGAATATGGCCGTGCGCCATACGAAGCAGAGCCAGACCTCGCAAGGTGGACGCGTGCCCATGGCCGTCGCCATCGACCTTTCCAACATCGCACTGGTTGACCCCAAAGAGGGCGGCCCGACCCGCGTTGGCTTCCGCATGGAAGGCGACAAGAAGGTTCGTTATGCGAAAAAATCGGGGGAAGTGATCAATGGCTGATTATACGCCTCGCCTGAAAGCGCAGTATGACGGGAAAATCCGTGCCGCGCTGAAAGAAGAATTCGGTTACAAGAACGAGATGATGATCCCCAAGCTGGAGAAAATCGTTCTGAACATGGGTGTCGGTGAAGCTGTCGCTGACAGCAAGAAAATCAAATCCGCCCATGCCGATCTTATGGCAATCGCTGGCCAGATGCCTGTTATCACCAAAGCCAAGAAATCCATCGCGGGTTTCAAGGTGCGTGAAGACATGCCGCTGGGTGTCAAGGTAACGCTGCGCGGTGACAAGATGTTCGAGTTTCTCGACCGTCTGATCACGGTGGCCATGCCCCGTATCCGCGACTTTCGCGGCGTAAACGGCAAGAGCTTCGACGGTCGCGGCAACTATGCCATGGGCCTGAAAGAGCATATCGTGTTTCCGGAAATCGAGTTCGACAAGGTCGACCAGATCTGGGGCATGGATATCGTAATTTGCACCACCGCGGATTCCGATGCTGAAGCGAAAGCGCTGTTGAAGCAATTCAACATGCCTTTCATCAACTGAGCGCGGAAGGAGAGAACAAATGGCTAAAGTCTGCATGATCCAGCGCGAACTGAAGCGTCAACGTCTGGTGGCAAAATACGCCGACAAACGTGCCGCGCTGAAAGAGATCGCGAACAACAAGGACCTGCCCGTAGAAGAGCGGTTTAAGGCAAACCTTAAACTGGCGAAACTGCCGCGCAACTCCTCGGCCACACGGTTGCACAACCGTTGCCAGGTATCCGGTCGTCCGAAGGCTTACTACCGTAAGCTTAAAATGTCCCGTATCGCGCTGCGCGATCTCGCCTCTGTCGGCCAGATCCCCGGCATGGTCAAATCCAGCTGGTAAGGAGGGTATACAATGAACTTGAATGATCCTCTCGGCGATATGCTGACCCGTATCCGCAACGCCCAGCTGCGTGGCAAATCCACCACCCGCACACCGGCCTCCAAGCTGCGTGCGTGGGTTCTGGATGTGCTGAAATCCGAAGGCTACATCCGTGGCTATGAAACCGGAACAGATGCCAACGGCAAACCGGAGATCACCATCGAGTTGAAATACTACGATGATGAGCCGGTGATCCGCGAGCTGAAACGTGTATCGACCCCCGGTCGCCGCGTTTACGCCGGTGTGAAAGACATCCCCGTTGTCCGTCAGGGCCTCGGAATCGCGATCGTCTCCACACCGAAAGGTGTCATGTCTGATGCACAGGCTCGTGCCGACAATGTCGGTGGCGAAGTTCTGTGCACAATCTTCTAGGGGGGCTGGTATGTCTCGTATTGGTAAAAAACCGGTCGAGCTTCCTGGCGGCGTTAGCGCGTCCGTCTCGGGCCAGACCATCGAAGTCAAGGGGCCGAAAGGCACCCGTTCGTTCCGTGCTACGGATGATGTGACCATCACCGTCGAAGGCAACGTAGTGAACGTCAAACCCCGCGGCACGTCCAAACGGGCGCGTCAGCAGTGGGGCATGTCCCGCACGCAGATCGCGAATCTGGTGCAGGGTGTGACCGAAGGTTTCAAGAAAGAACTTGAGATCAACGGTGTTGGTTATCGTGCGCAGCTACAGGGCAAAACCC
>JALSHL010000315.1 GCA_026982255.1 Paracoccaceae bacterium
TGGCAGAAGGTGCAGTTCAGCGTGCAGCCGACCTGCGAGGAAACGCAGAGCGTGCCGCGGTTGCTCTCGGGGATATAGACCGCCTCGACCTCGTGCCCGCCGGCGATGCGCAGCAGGTATTTGCGGGTGCCGTCGGCGCTGACCTGTTTTGTCACAATTTCGGGGCGCTCCAGCGTGAAGTTTTCCGCCAGCATCGCGCGGAACCCTTTCGCGAGGTTCGTCATTTCCCCGAAATCGGTGACGCCCTTCTGGTAGATCCACTGCCAGATCTGCCCGACGCGCATCTTCGCCTGCTTTTCCGGCGTGCCGGTTTCGATCAGGGCGGTGCGCATGGCCTCGCGGGTCATGCCGACCAGATGCGGCAATCCGGCGGGCTGTTCGCGCGGGACGGTGATGTGATCGGGTGTGACGGTCATCGGGTTTCCTTCAAAACGCAGGACGCCCCCCGTTTTGGCGAGGGGCGTTGAATTCTTGTAGCACAATACCGCAATCAGGGCCAGAGCGGCCTATTTGCACAGTTCCTCGGCCTTTTCGATAGCCGCCGTAAAGCCGCGCAACGAAAAGGTGTCGATGGTCGTGGTGCCGCGCGTGGATACGCCGGTCACGATAGCATCGGCACCGCGCTTCATGGCCGCGATCAACGCCTCGTCGTCCTTCGGATTGGTCCAGGCGTATTGCTTGTCCACGCCGCTGTCGGGGAACATGGCAAAGGTCTTGTCACCGATTTCCACTTTTACGGCGCCGTCCGGTTTCAATGGGTAACCGGAATCGAAGCTCGGTTCGCCATTCACGCCCTGCCCCGGGATGATGGAAATATAGAACCGGATGTCGTCACGATTCACCTGCACCACCTTGCCGCCACGGCGTGCCTCGGTCTTGGTCGGCTTGGAAACGATGAAGCAAACCTTCGGGTTCTGG
The DNA here is from genome assembly GCA_026982255.1 of Paracoccaceae bacterium. GTDB lineage: Bacteria > Pseudomonadota > Alphaproteobacteria > Rhodobacterales > Rhodobacteraceae > NORP23. The sequence continues at coordinate 919 of JALSHL010000315.1, forward strand.
TCGACATAGACGCTCCAGTCGGTGCTGGCCTCCACCATGGACAATTCCTGCGCCTGCACAGCCCCGCCCAGCACGGTTGCGCCCAGTGCAGTTGCCATCAGGATGTTTCGCAAATTTTTCCAGCTCATGTCCGGTCTCCTGCTCGTTTTTTCCTGTCCGGCCCGCATTTAATCCGCGTCTTTCCCCCGGACAGGTTGTAATCCGTTCGCCTGTGGTTCTAATCTATCCCTACCCTCGGGCGTATTGCTACCCCAAAACGTGGAATATCCGGCCAATCGGCAGGCTTATGCTTGTCAATTTGCCGCGAAGCGGTTGAAAAGGACTCCTTTCATGACACAGGCACAGTCTCTGGTGGAAATCTGGCGCGGCGATTTTCTGGAATGCCAACATCGCGGCCATGCGGTGGTAAGCGATGCGCGCGGCCAAATTCTGGCGGCATGGGGAGATCCCGAGCAGGTGATCCTGCCGCGTTCCTCCAGCAAGATGCTGCAGGCGCTGCCGCTGGTGGAAAGCGGCGCGGCGGCGGCGGCCGGATTGACCAGCGAACAACTGGCGCTGTCCTGTGCCTCGCATCAGGGGGCGGCGATCCATACGGAGCGGGTGGCAAAATGGCTGGGCGATCTGGGCCTGTCCGACGACGACCTGCGCTGCGGCCCGCAACCGCCCAACGATGCGCCGGCCCGCCATGCCTTGCGCGACCACGGCGAATCGCCCTGCCAGATGCACAACAACTGTTCCGGCAAACACACCGGATTCCTGACGCTGAACAGACACCTGCACGCCCATGCGGAATATATAGAGGTCGACCATCCGGTGCAGAAGGCGGTGAAGGACGCCTTCGAGGAAATGACGGGGATGGAGACTTTCGGCTACGGTATCGACGGATGCTCCGCCCCGAATTTCGCCACCACGGTGGCCGGACTGGCGCGGGCGATGGCGCGGATGGCGGACCCTTCCGGCCTCGGCTCCGTGCGCGAGGCGGCGGCGCGGTCGCTGGTGGCGGCCATGCGCGAACATCCGTTGCTGGTGGCCGGCGAAGGGCGGGCCTGTTCCGAACTGATGGCGGCGATGGACGGCAAGGTCGCGGTCAAGACCGGCGCCGAGGGGGTGTTTGTCGCGATCCTGCCCGAACAGGGTCTGGGCGTGGCGCTGAAGATCGAGGACGGCGCGACGCGGGCCTCGGAATCCGCCATGGCGGCGATTCTGGTGCGCCTCGGCGTGCTGTCGCCGGAGCATCCGCTGGCGATCAAACGCCTGCGGCCTGCCATTCTGAACCGGCGCGATATCGACACCGGGTCGATCCGTCCGGCCGATGATTTCTACGAAAACGGTGCGGGGTTAATCTGACACCGCGCGGATCAGCTTGCGTTCCAGCACCGAGAGCACAGCCTTCAGGTCGCGCCCGCGTTTGAGGATTCGCCCGTCCATGCCGACAACAGCGTATTGCCCCTGCCGTCTGGCCAGCTTCGGCCGTTTCTCGATGCGATAGAGCGGATGCTCCGCCGTGCGCCGGAAAACCGAGAACACCGCCACATCGCGCAGGGCGGAAATGCCGTAGTCGCGCCACTCGCCGGCGGCCACCATGCGACCATAGAGTGCCAGAATCACCGCCAGTTCGCTGCGATGGAAGCTGACCACCTCCGGCGCGGGCGGAGAGGGTGGAGTGCGGGGGATCGACGCGATAGCCATGGCTTCATCATGCCCGCAACATCCCCGGCATGGCAAGAGGCGGCCCAGCCATATTTTTGCCCCAATTTTTCTTGGTTTTGCCATTCTTCTGTCAATTCTTTGCCGCAATCCGGTCCTATCAACAATCCCGTAGCTGCATAGCTTCAACCGGCATCGTGCTTATCAGCCCCCACCCCGATACACGATGCCGGTTATTTCCCCTCACCGACAAAATCATCTGGAAGCCTCGCGCTTCAGCGTCTAGCATTGGCAAAACCGCCAATGTCAGGATACCGCCCATGCGAGATTTCAGCTTTCCCGGTCGATCGACCGTCATCACCAGCAACGGCATGTGTGCCACCTCCCACCCGCTGGCCGCGAAGATTGCGGTGCAACTGCTGGAGCAGGGCGGCAATGCGGTCGATGCGGCGATTGCCGCAGCGATGGTGCTGAACGTGGCGGAACCGCAGATGACCGGCCTCGGCGGTGATTGCTTCGTATTGCTGAAACCGGCGGGCAGCGAGGAGATCATCGGCTTGAACGGCTCCGGCCGCGCACCGGCGGCGCTGGAGGCGGCGCGGATACGGGCGGATGGCCACACGGTGATGCCGGTTGACGGGGTGGACTCGATCACCCTGCCCGGCGCGGTGGATGCCATGGTGCGCCTGTCCACGGACCACGGGCGGCTGGGGCTGAAAACCAGCCTTGCACCCGCCATCCATTATGCCGAACAGGGGATTCCGGTAGCCGCGCGCACCGCCTTCGACTGGGAGATTGCCAAAGACCGGCTGCAAGGACCGGCGCGCGAGCGCTACCTGTTCGACGGTCGCCCGCCGGCCGAGGGGCAGGTGTTCCGCGCCCCACAGCAGGCCGAGGTCCTGCGCCGGATCGCGCTGGAGGGCCGCGCCGGATTTTACGAGGGCGAGGTGGCCGAGGATATGGTCGACACGCTCAAGGCGCTGGGCGGGTGCCACACGCTCGACGATTTTGCCAATGTGACTTGTGACTATGTCGATCCGGTCTCGACCGATTATCGCGGCACCGAGCTGGTGGAGCTGCCGCCGAACGGTCAGGGGGCAACGGCGCTGCTGCTGGCCAATATCCTGTCGGAATTCGACCTGTCGCCACTCGACCCTTTCGGCGTGGAGCGCGCGCATATCGAGGCCGAGGCAACCAAGCTCGCCTATGACGCGCGCAACCGTTTTGTCGCCGATCCGGCGGCGCGGCTGGATCATATGCTGTCAAAGGACACGGCAAAACGGCTGGCGGCGCTGATCGACATGGAAAGGGCGATGGACTCCCCCGCAGCGCTGTCGGAATCGGTGCACAAGGAAACGGTCTATCTGACGGTGGTCGACCGCGACCGCATGGCGGTGTCGCTGATCTATTCGATTTTCCACAGTTTCGGTTCCGGCATGGCGTCGGAGAAATTCGGCATCCTGTTCCAGAACCGCGGCGCCGGTTTCACGCTGGAACAGGGCCACCCGAACGAGGCCGCAGGCGGCAAGCGCCCGATGCACACGATCATTCCGGGGATGCTGAAACGCAACGGCAAGGTCATCATGCCCTTCGGCGTCATGGGCGGGCAATACCAGTCCACCGGCCATGTGCGGTTTCTGGGCAACATGGTCGATTTCGGCATGACTCCGCAGCAGGCTATCGACGGGCCGCGCTGCTTTGTCGATGGTGGCGAACTGAGCATGGAAAGCGGATACAGCGAAGAAATCCGCGCCGGACTGGCGGCGCTGGGCCACAAGGTCAGCCTGCGCAAGGTTCCGTGGGGCGGGGCGCAGGCGATATTGCTGGCGGAAAACGGAACCTTGCACGGCGCCTCGGATCCGCGCAAAGATGGCTGCGCCATCGGTTACTGACAAAGGAAATTCTATGAAACTGTTGAAACGCGCAATTCTGGCCATTCTGGCCCTCGCCGTCATTGGCATCGCCGGTTTTCTCGCCTTCGGCCCCGGTATTGTGGAAAAGGGCCGCAACGCGGTGGACGAACACGACCCCTATCCGGTGTCCGCACAGGCGGCGGCGCTGCACAAATCGCTGGTCATCGGCGACTGGCACGCCGATCCGCTGCTGTGGAACCGCGACCTGTCGAAACGCGGCAGCTATGGCCAGGTGGACGTGCCGCGCCTGCTGGAAGGCAACGTGGCGGTGCAGATGTTCACCGCCGTAACCAAAAGCCCCGCGGGGCTGAACTACGAGAAAAACGATACCGAGGCCTTTGACAATGTCACCCTGCTGGCGGTGGCGCAGCTCTGGCCCGTGCGCACATGGAACAGTCTGGCGGAACGGGCGCTGTATCAGGCCGAGAAGCTGGAAAAAGTCGAGGCGAAAAGCAACGGCACCTTCAGGATCATCCGCACGCTGGCCGATCTGGAGGACGTGCTGGCGCGCCGTGCGGCGGGTGAAACGGTCACCGGCGGTATGCTCGGCATCGAAGGGGCGCATCCGCTGGAAGGCGACATGGCCAACCTCGACCGGCTGGAGGCCGCGGGCTACCGGCTGATCGGGTTGCAGCATTTCTTTGACAACGAACTGGGCGGCTCGCTGCACGGGATCAGCAATGCCGGGCTGACCGATTTCGGCCGGCAGGTGGTGGCCGAGGTGGCGAAACGCGGGTTGATCCTCGATGTCGCCCATTCCAGCGAGCAGGTGGTGCGCGAGGTTCTGGAAATGACCGATATTCCGCTGGTCCTCAGCCACACCGGCGTCAAGAACCACTGCGAGACCAAACGCAACATCGACCCCGAACTGATGAAGGCCATCGCCGCCACGGGCGGGGTTGTCGGCATGGGCTACTGGGAAGAAGTGACCTGCGACGACTCCCCCGCCGGTATTGCCCGCAGCGTCAAGGCAGCGGTCGACCTGCTGGGCGAGGATGCGGTTTCGCTGGGGTCGGATTTCGACGGTTCGGTGAAAACCACGCTGGACACCTCGGAACTGGCCGCCATCACACAGGCATTGCTGGACGCGGGGCTGACCGAGGGCCAGATCCGCAAGGTGATGGGGGAAAACATGATGCGGGTGCTGCGCGAACGCCTGTCGCAGCGTTAGTGCAGCGACCCGCCGAGGTCGTATTTGCCGTCCTGAAGCTCGCCGAACATCTCGGCGACTTCGGGGTGGTCGACCGGATCGCCTGAATCGTCCGGTAGCAGGTTCTGCTCGGACACATAGGCGACGTAATAGGAGGCCTCGTTCTCGGCCAGCAGGTGATAGAACGGCTGGTCCTTGACCGGGCGGATATCCTCGGGGATGGCCTCCCACCACTCATCGGTGTTGTCGAACGTCGGGTCGATATCGAAAACCACACCGCGGAACGGGTGGATGCGGTGCTTGACCACCTGACCCAGCGCGTATTTTGCAGATTTCTTCAACATGGTTTCGACTCTCGTTTTTCCGGAACGCCCCTCTTACAGATTGCTTGACTTCCTGTCCATACAATCCGAAATGTCGGGGTTATTCCTGAAAGGTAGGCATATGGCCCTCGTTCTTCAAGTTCTGCAAATCATCGCGCCGGTGATTATTCTGGCCGGCATCGGAGTCGGCTGGGTCAAATCGGGGCTGGAATACCGTGTGCAGTTCGTCACACGGCTGACCATGAGCCTGTCGGTGCCGGCGCTGATTTTCGTCGCGCTGGTGAAAACCGAGATCGAGCCGCAGGCGCTGCGCGATACGGCGCTGGCGGCGCTGGTGGCCTATGCAGGTGTGGCGGCGGTGGTCTATGCGCTGGTCAGGGCGGCAGGGCTGGAGGTGCGGACCTTCGTTGCGCCGCTGACCTTCGGCAATACCGGCAATCTGGGCCTGCCGCTGGCGCTGTTCGCCTTTGGCTCGGTCGGGCTGGACTATGCGGTGATTGTCTTTGCCATCATGGCGATCCTGTCCTTTACGGTCGGTATCTGGGTGGTGTCGGGGCACGGCTCTCCCAAGGCGGCGTTCAAGGAGCCTATCGTCTGGGCAACGCTGCTCGGCGGGGTGTTTCTGGTGCAGGGGTGGAGCCTGCCGGTCTGGACCATGAACACGCTGGAACTGCTGGGGCAGATCGCGATTCCGGTGATGCTGATCACGCTGGGCGTGGCCATGGTGCGGCTGCAACCGGGGTCCATCGGGCGCGCCATCTGGCTGGCGCTGGCGAAATACATCATCTGCGTGGCAGTGGCATGGGGTGTCGGCACGCTGTTCCGGCTGGAACCGGTGGCGCTGGCGGTGCTGATCATGCAGGTCTCGACTCCGGTGGCGGTTACATCCTATATGCTGGCTGAAAAATACGAGGCCGACAGCGATCAGGTCGCGGGGCTGGTGATGGCCTCCACCCTGATGTCGATCGCGGCGATTCCGCTGATTCTGGCCTTTCTGGTATAGGAAAACCGATGCAAAAACGTTCCGAACTGCTGATGCCTGCGGGCAATCTGCGCAAGCTCAAAATGGCGGTGCTGTATGGCGCCGATGCGGTTTACCTCGGCACGCCGGACATGAGCCTGCGCACGAAATCGGAATTCTCGCTGGAGGAAGTGATCGAGGGGGTGGAATTCTGCCACACCCACGGCAAGCGGGCCTATCTGACCCTGAACCTGTTTTCGCACAACAAGGACATTCCCAAGCTGGACGAGTATATCGAGACCGTGCGCAAGGTGCAGCCCGACGGATTGATCATCGCCGACCCCGGCGTGTTCCAGTATGTGAAAGAGGCGGCGCCGGAACTGCCCTTGCATATCTCGACACAGGCGAATGTTTCGTCGTGGCTGTCGGTGAAATTCTGGCAATCGCAGGGCGCCGATCTGGTGGTGCTGGCGCGCGAGGTCTCGTTCGCCGAGCTTGAGGAAATCCGCGAGAAATGCCCCGATATCAAGCTGGAGGCCTTCGTCCACGGGGCCATGTGCATGACCTATTCCGGCCGCTGCCTGCTGTCGAATTTCATGGCAGAGCGCGGGGCCAACCAGGGCAATTGCGCCAATTCGTGCCGCTGGAACTACAACGTGCGGATGCGGCTGAAGGACGGCACGGTGCAGCCGCTGGACATCAACGAATCCAACAGGGACATGTTCGAATTCCTGCTGGAGGAAGGCTGCCGCCCCGGCGAGCTGATGCCGATCGAGGAGGACGGGCGCGGCTCCTATATCCTCAACTCGCGCGATCTGTGCATCATGCCGAAGCTGGACGACTATCTGCGCATCGGCGTCGACAGCCTGAAGGTCGAGGGGCGCGGCAAGTCGGAATACTATGTCGCCGTGGTGGCGCGGGCCTATCGCATGGCGATTGACGACTATTATGCCGATCCCGACAACTGGAATCCGCGCAAATACCTGCGTGAACTCGATAGCGTCGGCAACCGCGGCTATACGCTGGCGTTTCACGAGGGGCGCCTGTCGA
>JALSHL010000316.1 GCA_026982255.1 Paracoccaceae bacterium
CACCACGGGGTCGTAGCCCGCCAGTCGCGCCATCCGCACCAGCGGTTGCGCAATATGCACCGCGCCGACAACCATCATCCGCAAGGGCGGGTTGTGGATATTGACGAAGGTTTCACCCTCGAACCCCGACTTGTCGGCCACGAAACGCGCGCGATATTCCGGCACGTCCCCGGCCAGAACCACACGGCGCGACCAGTCCGCAGGATCGACCACATAGGCCGCCGCGCGGCGGGCCTCGCGGTGCGCCGCCAGTTCCTCCAGCAACCCGACCGACGGTCCTTGCCCGACGCCCACCGGCTCCACCAGCACGCGGATGGTGCCGCCACAGGCCAGACCGACAGCAAAGGCCTCCTCGTTTGTCACGCCGTATTCCAGTATGCGCGGCCGGCCGTCGGTCAAGGCCTCCAGCGCCTCCTCCACCACCGCGCCCTCGACACAGCCGCCGGAAACCGAGCCGGTGATTTCCGCATCCTCGCTGATTGCCAATTGCGAGCCAACGCCGCGCGGGGCCGAACCCCACGTCTGCACCACGGTCGCCAGCGCCGCACCCTTGCCGGCCGCGACCCATTCCAGCGCCTGTTCGACTATCCGGTCATATTCCGCCATCACGCTTCCCCCATCATCGCCATCAGCCGCGCCTTTTCGCCCATGTCGTCAGGGCGGGTCAGCGCATCGGCCAGGGCCTCCAGCGAGGCTATATTATGCCCCGCGCGGAAACTGTCCACATTGGGCAGCATTTCGCGAATCCCCCGCGCTTTCGGCGCAAAGCCGTCCCAGCGCAACAACGGGTTCAGCCAGATCACCTTTTTCGCTGACAGTTGCAGCCGCTGCATTTCCGCCGACAGCCGCTCGGGCGCGTCGCGGTCCAGACCGTCGGTGATCAGCAGCACCACCGCCCCTTGCCCCAGCACACGGCGCGACCAGTCACGGTTGAAGGCATGCAGACATTCGCCGATCCGCGTGCCGCCCTCCCAGTCCTGCGCCTCGGCCCCTGCCGCCGCCAGCGCCGCATCCACGTCGCGCTGTTTCAGGTGCCGCGTGATGTTGGTCAGCCGTGTGCCGAAGGTAAAGGAATGCACCTGCGCCCAGCCCGCCCCCCTGGCATTGCTGGCCGCGTGCAGGAAATGCAGAACAGCGCGGGAATAGGCGGACATGGAACCGCTGATATCGCACAGCGCCACCAGATTGGGCCAGCGGATCCTGCGTTGCTGCATCGACAGCGCGCGGATTTCCCCGCCCGAGCGCATCGCCTTGCGCATGGTGCCGCGCCAGTCGGCAATCCGCCCGCGGGCCGAAGGCGCGGTGCGGCGCGAGGCCAGCGGTTTCACCGGCAGGGCAATGCGCGCGATCATGCGTTTCGCCTCGGCCATCTCTGCCGTGGACATCTGTTCGAAATCGAGGGATTTCAACACCTCCTGCCCCGAATAGGTCAGCGAGGCATCGACCTCGATCCCGGTGCCGTCCTCCTCCGCCTGTTCCGGCACTTCGGCTTCGGCCCCGTCCAGCAGGGCCTCGGCAGCGCGTTTTTCGGCGGCTTCGGCAGGGCGTTCCTGCTGCACGCCGCGAATGGCAGGCAGCATCAGGGCCATCATGTGTTCCAGATACTGCGGGTCGCGCCAATACAGGCGGAAAACCTGCGCGAACACCAGCCGGTGTTCGGGGCGCGAGACAAAACAGGCGTGCAGCGTCCAGAAAAAATCGCGCTTGTCCGTAAACCCCGCCACCTGCACCGCGCGGATTGCGTCCATCACCCGCCCCGTGCCGACCGGCAGGCCCGCCTTGCGCAGGGCACGGGCGAAATGGGTAATGTTGGCGACAAACTTGCCGTCTGCGGGGACGGGCAGGTCGGCGAATTGCACCATCAGTCGGCCATCCCGGCGCTGGCCTTTGCCTCGGCCAGCACCCGCGCCGCTTCGGAGCCTTGCAGCTTGGCGATGTCGTCCTGATATTTCAGGATCGCGCCCAACGTATCGGCAATCACCTGCGGCGACAGCTGCACCGCATCCAGCGCCAGCAGACATTTCGCCCAGTCGATGGTTTCGGCCACGCCGGGTTTCTTGAACAGGTCCTCGGTGCGCAACTGCTGGACAAAGGCGACAATCTCGCGGCTCAGGCTTTCGCTCGCCTCGGGCACACGGGCGTGCAGGATTTCCAGTTCGCGTTCAAAGTCCGGATAGTCGACCCAGTGATACAGACACCGCCGTTTCAGCGCATCGTGGACCTCGCGCGTGCGGTTCGATGTGATGATGACAATCGGCGGTTCGGGTGCCCTGATAGTGCCCAGCTCCGGTATGGTCACCTGAAAATCGCTCAGCGCCTCCAGCAGAAACGCCTCGAACGGTTCGTCTGTGCGGTCCAGTTCGTCGATCAGCAGCACCGGCGGCCCCTCGACATGCGGAGACATGGCCTCCAGCAGCGGGCGGCGGATCAGGAATTCCTCGCTGAACACCTCGGTTTTCAACTCGTCGCGGTCCTCGACCCCTTCGGCTTCGGCGGTGCGGATCGCGACCATCTGCGCGGGGAAATTCCATTCGTAAACGGCGCTGGAGGCATCCAGCCCCTCGTAACACTGCAACCGGATCAGCCGCCGTCCCAGTGCGGCGGAAATCGCCTTGGCGATCTCGGTCTTGCCGACGCCGGCCTCGCCCTCCAGAAACAGCGGGCGGTTCAGTTTCAGCGCCAGAAACACCACCGTCGCCAGCGCGCGGCCACAAATGTAGTTTTGCTGCTCCAGCATTTCCTGCGTAGCATCGATGGATGTGATGTCTGTGGTCATGGTTTTCCGTCCGATTCCCGTTATCCCCCGACCCTAGCACGAAGCCCGCGCTTGCCAATGGGGGTTTTCCGGAAAGCGATTGCGCCCGCCGCCCAAAGCGGCCAACATAGAGGGCGGAGGGCATATGGATTTCTCGAACCTGTGGAGCGCCATCAATATCGACATCGCGAAACTGGAGTGGTTCGCGGCCACGCAGTTCGCGGCCATCCTCGGCACGCTTCTGGCGTTGCTGCTGGTGGCCCATATCCTGCGCAGCCCGCGTATGCCTGCCGCCAGCATCGGCTGGATCATCGCCATCATCGCCATGCCGCTGATCGGCATTCCCCTCTATCTGACTTTTGGCGAACGCAAGCTGCGCTCGAAAATCAACCGCAAGGCCAAGATCAACACCGCCTGCGACTGCAAATGCACCACCAATGACCCGATCGACACCATCCTGACCTCGCTGGGGCTGCCCGCCAGCACCACGCACAACAATGTCGCCTTTCACAAGGACGGCCCCGATGCGCTGTCCGACCTGCTGGCGATGTTTGCGGCGGCGGAAGAAACCATCGACATCGCCATGTTCATCCTGCGCAAGGACGCCACCGGACTGGCTATTCTGGAATCGCTGGCCGAACGCGCACGGGCCGGAGTCAAGGTGCGGCTGTTGCTCGATGGTGTCGGCTCCTTCAGCCTGTTCAAAGGCTGGCTGCGCCCCGCCATGGACGCCGGCGTAGAAATCGCCTGGTTCATTCCCGTTCTGCACCATCCGTTCCGCGGCAAGACCAACCTGCGCAACCACCGCAAGATCGTGATCGTCGATAACAGGGTTTTGTGGACCGGCGGGCGCAACTTTGCCGATGAATATTTCGTCGGGGAAAACGGAGACAAGCCGTGGATCGATCTGTCCTACCGGCTGGAAGGCACCGCCGTCGACGTGTTCAAGGCGATTTTCGAAACCGACTGGGAATTCGCCTACGGCCGCGACGTCATCCTGCCACTGGAACCTCCGCCCGAGATCGAGACTTCCGGCAGCCGCGTGCAGGTCATCCCCTCGGGACCGGATGTCGAGGGCGATCCGCTTTATGCCGCTTTCCTGACTGCCTGTTTCGACGCGGACGAGCGGATTATCATCGTCACCCCCTATTTCATCCCGGATCATGGCGTTCAGGAAGCGTTGAAGCTCGCCGCCCTGCGCGGGGTGCGGGTGGATCTGATCCTGCCGGAACACTCCAACCACCGGATCGCCGATATCGCCCGCCGCCGGTTCCTGCGCGAACTTCTGGAATCGCACGTCAATATCTGGATGGTGCCGGAACAAATGGTGCATGCCAAGGCAATGGTCGTGGATCGCCACTTTGCCACTGCCGGCTCCGCCAACCTCGACATCCGCAGCCTGTTCCTGAACTGCGAGGTGGTGAACGGATTCTATAGCGAGACCGAGGTAAACTGGCTCACTGACTGGTGCGAGGCGCTGCGCCTGACCGCAAAACCCTACACCCCGCGCAAGGTCGGTGCTGTCGGCCAGACCCTTGAAGGTCTGGTGCTGATCGGGGGTTACCAGCTGTGAGCGGCCCCGACTATTCCTTCGAAGCGGCCGCAACCGCCCCTGTCTGCGGCGTGGACGAGGCCGGACGCGGGCCGTGGGCCGGGCCTGTCGTGGCGGCAGCGGTGATCCTGAACCCCGCCGATATTCCCGAGGGGCTGAACGATTCCAAAAAACTTACCGCCAAACGGCGCGAGGCCCTGTTCGACGAAATCAACGCCCGCGCCAAAGTCGGCACCGGCATCACCGAAGTGGCGGAGATTGACGAGATCAACATCCTCAACGCCACCTACCTTGCCATGCGCCGCGCCATCGACGCGCTGCCGCAGCCCCCCGCCCATGCGCTGATCGACGGCAACCGCCTGCCCCCCGACCTGCCCTGCACGGCCGAAACCATCGTCAAGGGCGACGGGCGTTCGCTGTCCATCGCCGCCGCCTCGATCATTGCCAAGGTGACGCGCGACCGGATCATGGTTGCATTGGCGCAACAGTTTCCCGGTTACGGCTGGGAAAAAAACGCCGGATACGGGGTTCCGGCACATCAGGAGGGGCTGAAACGGCTCGGGGTAACCCCACACCATAGAGTCTCGTTCAAACCGATACACAAGATGTTGTATCAAGAGAATTAAGTAAGCTGTTGATTCAAAAAGAAATTGACGGCGAATCCGTTTTGAATCATCTTGGACCCAATCAAAAAACAAACAAATCTTGTCCGAGGCAGACAAAATGGCGACTAAAGACAAAACCGGCGTGCGGTCCGCACTGCCGTTGAACGAAATACTTGCGGGTGATTGCATCGACGTGATGAACAGCCTGCCCGAAAACTCGGTTGATCTGGTCTTTGCCGATCCGCCGTATAACCTCCAGCTAAAGGGTGCGCTGCACCGTCCCGACAACTCCATGGTCGATGCGGTCGATGACGACTGGGACCAGTTTTCCAGCTTTGCCGCCTACGACAAATTCTCGCGCGCATGGCTGAAGGCGGCGCGCCGCATCCTGAAACCGAACGGGGCGATCTGGGTAATCGGATCGTATCACAACATCTTCCGCGTCGGTGCGGCCTTGCAGGACTGCGGCTTCTGGATCCTGAACGATGTGGTCTGGCGCAAATCCAACCCGATGCCGAATTTCCGCGGCAAACGCCTGACCAATGCGCATGAAACCATGATCTGGGCAGGCAAATCCGATGCCTCGAAATACACCTTCAATTACGAGGCCCTGAAAGAACTGAACGACGGCGTGCAGATGCGTTCCGACTGGGTTCTGCCGATCTGCAACGGCAACGAGCGGATCAAGAACGAGAAGGGCGAAAAAGCCCACCCGACACAAAAACCCGAGAGCCTGCTGCACCGGATCATCGTCGGGACCACCAAACCCGACGATGTGATCCTCGACCCGTTTTTCGGCTCCGGCACCACGGGGGCGGTTGCCAAAAAACTCGGCCGCAATTTCATCGGTATCGAGCGCGAGGAAGCCTATCGCAAGGTTGCCGCCAAACGCATCGAGAACACCCGCCGCTATGACCGTTCCTCGCTGGAAGTCACGCAATCCAAACGCGCCGAGCCGCGCGTGCCCTTCGGTCAACTGGTCGAACGCGGCATGCTGACCCCGGGCGAGGAGTTGCGCTCGCTCAACGGTCGTCACCGCGCCAAGATCCGCGCCGACGGCACGCTGGTGGCGCATGATGCCCGCGGCTCCATCCATCAGGTCGGTGCCGCCCTCGAAGGCGCGCCAAGCTGCAACGGCTGGACCTTCTGGAGCTTCAAGCGCGACGGAAAACAGGTGCCCATCGACGTGCTGCGCCAGCAGATCCGCGCCGAGATGCGCGAACAGTAATACGGTTACCGCCAGATGCTCCAGGGCATCGCCAAACTTCCCCGCCCCTGTGGCGGGGTTTTTTCTACCGGACTGTCGGTTTCGTGATTTAACTGTCACATTTTTCGGGTTAGCCTGTCGCCGGAACAAAACGGAGAACCGCCATGTCTGGAAAATTCGAAACCCGCCTTGCCGAAATCGGCATCACCCTGCCCGAGGCCGTCGCCCCCGCCGCCAATTATGTGCCCTTCGTGCAGGTCGGCGATCTGGTCTATGTCTCCGGCCAGATTTCCATGGCCGACGGACAGATGATCAAGGGCAAGCTTGGCAACGGCATGTCGGTGGAGGATGCCTATGCCGCCGCGCGCACCTGCGGCATCAATCTTATCACACAGCTCAAGGCGGCCTGCGGTGGTGATCTCGACCGGCTGGTGCGGGTGGTGAAGCTGAACGGTTTCGTCAACGCCACGCAGGATTTCGGCGATCATCCGGCGGTAATCAACGGCGCCTCCGACCTGATGGTCGAGGTGTTCGGCGATCAGGGCCGCCATGCCCGCGCCGCTGTCGGCTCCTCCTCCCTGCCGTTCGGTGTCGCTGTCGAGGTCGAAGGTGTCTTCCAGATTTCCTGACCTTCCCGACGCTTTCCTGCAACGTCCGATCACCCATCGGGGCATGCACAACGAAAGCGCGGGAATCCTCGAAAATTCGCGACAGTCGTTCCGCGACGCCATCGACCACGGCTTCGGGATCGAACTGGATCTGCAACTCTCCAAGGACGGCGAGGCGATGGTCTTTCACGACTACGGCCTCAGCCGCCTGACCGAGGGCAAGGGACCGGTGCGCCAGCGCACAGCCGAGGAGTTGCGCGCAATCCCGTTGAAATCCGGCGACGAAACCATCCCCGACCTGCCGGAAATCCTGTCCCTGATAAACGGGCAGGTGCCGCTGCTGATCGAGTTGAAGGATCAGGACGGCATCTTCGGCCCCGACGTCGGCCCGCTGGAAGAACGCACGGCCGAACTGCTGCGTGATTACAACGGCGAGGTGGCGGTGATGTCCTTCAACCCCCACGCCGTCATTGCCATGCGGAAATACGCGCCGGAACTGCCCCGCGGTCTGACCACCGACGCCTTCAAGATCACCGGCTGGCCGACCACACCGCGCGCCCGCGCCCGCGAGTTGCGCCAGATACCGGATTTCGACCGCGCCGGTGCCGGCTTCATCTCGCACTCGCGCAAATATCTGGACACAAAGCCCGTCGCCCGCCTCAAGGGTTTCGGCGTGCCGGTGCTGACATGGACAGTCCGCAGCCCCGAGGAAGAAGCAAAAGCCCGACAAATTGCTGACAACATCACTTTCGAGGGCTATATACCCGCCTAACCGACGCCAGCAAGGACGCCTCATGACCGATTTCGACAAGGCCGGAGAAGGCCGCCTGACCCATGCCCCCGCCGACCACATCCCCGTGGCAAAACCGAAAGTCGGGGTGCTGCTGGCCAACCTCGGCACGCCGGACGGCACGGACTACTGGTCCATGCGCCGTTATCTGAACGAATTCCTGTCCGACAAACGGGTCATAGACTATCCCGCGTGGAAATGGCAGCCGATCCTGCAAGGCATCATCCTGACAGTGCGCCCGAACAAATCCGGCGCCGCCTATAAATCCATCTGGAACGACGAGTTGAACGAAGGCCCGCTGCTGACCATCACCCGCGCCCAGAGCGAAAAGATCGCGGCG